>CAZLHN010000037.1:0-7255 GCA_964559665.1 uncultured Candidatus Saccharibacteria bacterium | reverse complement strand
CGCAATTTCTTCGATAAGATGAAGAGCGTCTCTCAGGGCTATGCGTCCATTTCCTACGAGCTCCGCGAACTCAGGCTCGCCGACGTGGCAAAGCTCGATATCTTTGTCGCCGAGGAGCTGGTGCCCGCATTCTCGCGCATCGTCGCGCGCCACCGCATCGAGGCCGAGGCGATCGCCGCCGTCGAAAAGCTCTACGGCATACTCCCGCGCCAGATGTTTGCCACCAAGATTCAGGGGCTGGCGCTCGGCCGCATCATCTCCTCGCGCACGCTTCCAGCCATGAGCAAGAACGTTACCCAGCACATGTACGGCGGGGATAGAACCCGCAAGATGAAGCTCTGGAAGAAGCAGAAGGAGGGCAAAGCTAGGATGAAGGCAGCCGGCCGGGTCAACATACCCGAGGAGGTCTTCCTCAAGATGGTTAAGTCGGAATAGAGCACTCCTTGGATAGCCGAGATCACTAGTATTTGCAACGATTCTCGGCAAAAGTTCTGGCTCTAAAAGCAACTTTTCTGGAACGCAGAAAATCTCCTGCTGATAGATTTTCCTACTGTACGGCCTCGACAGGCCTGTAGACATTCCAGCAAAGTTCTTTTAGGCCGGAACTTAGGAAATTTGCTTTCACGGAACCTTTATCCACACCCCCTCTCTTTTCATAAAAACGCGCTTTGCAGTATATTGAATGCCTACAGGGACAGATTGCCAAATGGCGATCTGGCCTTCTTTTTTTTGGTCAGATCGCCAGGCGAGACAAGTTCACTCTCCTTTCGATGCATCCCTCCGACCAAAAACCACAATCCGCTAGTGTGCCTCAAAATGCCCCGTCGGGGTATATTTCTGCCGTCGAGGCATCCGCGCGCTTTAGCCTCACCAACGACCACATTGCCTCCTTGTGCCGCAAGGGGAAAGTGCAGGGGCTCCTCCTAGGGCGCTCGTGGTATGTGAGCCCGGAGTCGCTTGCGGCATATATGCAGGAGATGAGCGTGCAGAAGGAGACGCGCAAGAGCGTGCTTTCAAGCCAGCTCAAGCGCGAGTACCAGGAGCGTACGCCCGCTCCCGCAGCCGCCCCGGCTGTGCGGCCCGCCCACAAGCACATGCAGCCGATTACACAGGCTCGCCCCGAGCCGGTCGTAAGCCCGTTTGCAAAGCGCGCGACAAGCGCGCCGCAGTACACGCTCGTCGCACTTTTCTTTTTGGCGGGAGTATCGCTCTCGGCCGCCGCGCAGATTCCGCAGTACATCGGGGACACGGCGGTGAACGCGGCCGCGGCAGGCATGAGCGCCGCATCGTCGGTCCCGCTGCCGGACCTGTCGCTGCCCGACAAGAATCTTTTTATCGAAGCACTCGGCGAAAACGGCCTCGCGATCTGGGACAAGACGTTCGGAGCGCTTGGATATGCGGTCGTCGATCTCGCACAGCAAACCGCCGGTGCGGGCCCTGCTGCCGTCGCGAGTTTGTATTCGCAACAGGCTGCTGCGCCGGCGACGCAACTGGCGCCGCAGACGTCGAATGTGTTTACGGAAGAGAATATACAATTGGTCGCCGCGCCCGCCCAACTCGACGAGAGCGCGATTGCGCAGGCCGCATGGCAGACTGCCGCGATAGGCAACATGCTCTTTGACGGTTCTGCACAAGTGCCAGCGGATACCGCGCCGCAGGTCCTGGGTGCAGAGACCGAGTATGCAAGCCCGACTCCCGACTATTCTTTTGCGATTGCACTCGTGTCGCTGCCGTACCAGTTCCTCGCCGATATGATGAACGGCTTTACCAGCGAGATAGTCGCGGCGCACCATAGCATCGCGTACGCGCTCGATGCAGCCTCCGACGCGCAAAACAATGTTTATAAAAACTACGTCGCCGCTGTCTACGCGGCGGGCGACATCTACACCGGCTTTATCGGCGGCTTCGGCGAGGGGTTCGTGGAGTCGGTTGCGCCGGTGGGCGACGAGGCCGCGGCGGTCTACGGCGGTGCGGGGAACATATTTGTCGCAAGCCTCGACCAAGTGGGCGACGCGCAAGCGAATGCATACAACACGTATGGCAGCCTGCTCGGCGGGCAGTCCGACGCGGTACAACTCTCCGCAGCGACTGTGCAGGCCATGCCTGACACCTACGCCGGCTTGGTTGGCGGAGCCGGAGAAGACTTTTTGGTTGGCACGAACAATGTTGCGGATGCATATGCGGCCACGATAGGCTCTTTCGGAAATGGGTTTATAGAAGTAACTGACGCTGCCGTAAATGTATATGCGGCGGCAGTGGGGAACCTGGGCCAGGCCTTCCTGAGATGGGCCGACGCCATGGCAGACTCGCAGGCCGAAATCGACGCAACGCTTGGCGCCGCCGCGCCCCATCTGTGGGGCGATACTTTCGGTGGCTTCGGCCGGGTATTCGTCGCGAGCGTTGATGACTTGGGCAATGCACAAGCCAACGCATACACGGCGATCACCAGTGCCGTGGCAGACGGCCTGCAAGCCGGCTCGCATAATTTCTCCACCGCCGCAGTAGAGCAGGCCGCCGACACGCAATCGGGCTGGGACCTGGTGTGGGGCACCTGGACCGACTGGCTGGCGCAGAATCTCTATGGGATGCCTGCGACAGTAGCGGCAGGAGCGAAACCAGCAGACTCAGGGTACAGCGATTTTCCTGCTGGAAAATCGCCTGAAGTGCTCGCCTCGTCAGGCTCGCAACCCCCTTCATCCGTTGTTTCGCTCCCGCCGCAAACGCAGGCGGCGCCCCAAGGCTCAACCTCAAAAAACTCTGGCGCCGGCTATGCGCAGATATTCGGAATCGGAGCGCCTGCTACCGCTCCAACCCAGCCCCAACCGCAATTGCTTTCGAGCACCTTTGTTACCCAGACCTCGCTTACCAACCAGCTCAACGAGCTCAAAAACAGCCTGACCTCGCTTATCTATGCAAACCAATCCGCTCAACCGGCCACGGTCCCGTGGTATGTGGCAGCGGGCGGCAACAGCGCCGGCGTCACACCCTCGGCACTCGGGGGCGTCACTGTCGTCAACAACATTACTAACAACAATGGTGGTGGTGGCACTACTGCGTTCAGCGCTCTTACTGACGTAACGCTCTCTACTCCGTTGTGGGGTAATCTGCTCGAATACAATGGCAGCAAGTGGGTCAACGTAGCGACATCGAGCCTCGGCATCGTAGGTGGTGGAGGCAGCTCGTTTGCGTACCTTTTCCCGAACAACGCGACCTCTACGTCGATTGCGTTTAACGGAGGGACAACAGCAAGGACGCTGGCGGTGGGGGGCACAGCAACAACTACCATCGATGCGGGAGGCAACTTGCTGGTGCAAGGCGGCACGAGCGCGGGCACCTCGCTCGACGTCAACGGCACCGCCAACGCGCTCTATTACAACGTGCAGGGCTCGCAGTTTATCGACAATAGTAAAAATGCCAACTTCAACTCGATCAACGTAAATTCAGGGAAAGCAGGGATCACTTCGTCTGGCAACTTCACAGCCTATGCGTCATCGACAATAGGCAGCGGCACACAGGTGGGAGGGCTCACGATAAATGGTGGTGCGACAACTACCGGCAATGGATTAGTACAAGGTACGTTGACGACAAATGGGACTATACAAGTTAAACCTACCGTTACCGGTAATGGACAGATAGACTTGATTGCAAATGACAGCTCCCCGGTGCATGTCGCAAGTCTTTTTGAGAATTACAACGATTATTCTTTTAATATACAGAATAAGGACACATATCTAAACTCTGGAATTAACTTCTTTACACAATCAAGTGCGTCGGTACCGAAATTTGTTATTAAGAATGATGGGTCGATCGGCATTGGCACCACATCGCCTCAAGCGAGATTTGAGGTCGCTAACGACGGCAGTGGGAATCCGAGCCTTGCCATAAATGGGACAAGCACCCAGCTGACGTATATGGCGATAAGAAATTATGAGAGCGCCAGCCCCACATTCGGCCAATGGGGCTTGCTCATGGGATATGCCGCGGGCGCAAACCAATTTTTTAATGGCACTGCTCAGGGAGACGTGGCTATCAAATCCGTCTCGGGCGATGGAAATAAAAAATTGTTTCTAGGCGCAGGCGCGGGAAGTCCGCTTGTCATAGATACTACTGGCAACGTTGGCATCGGTACCACTTCGCCGTTCTCTACGCTCTCTGTAGCAGGCGACACCTACCTTAGCGGCAACTTGACCGCGACCGGGGCGCTTGCTGTCGCGGGTAACGGCTCGTTTACCTCTTCTTTGTCGGCGAGCATCGGCAGCGCCAGCGCCACCTCCACCTGGACCGACCGCACGGGCGCGGGGACTCGCGACTGGCGCTCTATCGCCGCGTCTTCGGACGGCACCAAGCTCGTTGCGGTGGTGTACGGCGGCGATATCTACACCTCGACCGACAGCGGCGCCAACTGGACCGACCGCACCGGCGCCGGCGCGCGCAACTGGATATTGGTGGCGTCATCAGTCGACGGCGCGAAGCTCGCGGCGGCGGACTCAAACGGCTACATCTATACCTCGACCGACAGCGGCGCTAACTGGACAGCGCAGACCAACTCCGGCCAGCGCGCTTGGGGCGGCCTCGCCATGTCATCCGACGGCACCAAGATCGCGGCGACGGCCTATACGGGATACATCTATACCTCCACCGACAGCGGCGCCAATTGGACGGCGCAAACCAACTCTGGCATCCGCAATTGGCAATTCATCACCTCGTCTTCCGACGGCACCAAGCTTGCGGCTGTCGACTTTGGCGGGAATATCTACACCTCGACCGACAGCGGCGCGAACTGGAGCTCGCATGTAATATCGGGTTCGGGCACGGTGTGGTACGCAATAACCTCATCTGCGAACGGCTCCGTTATCGCTGCAGCCGACAACAACGGCTATCTGTACCTTTCGACCGACGGCGGTGCCAATTGGGCGGCGATGACCGGTGCAGGCACCCACGCATGGCACGGCCTCGCCATGTCATCCGACGGCACCAAGATCGCGGCAGTATCGTACGGGAACATCTACCTTTCGGGTGATACGGGCACTACCTGGACCACGCAGACGAACGCAGGTTCGAAGAATTGGAATTCGGTCGCCGCGTCCTCCGACCTGGGCAAGCTGGCGGCTACGGTCGTTACCAGCGGCGACATATATACTGCCGCCGCAAGTTATGTGGGGACGACGGGCCTGACGGTCTCCTCCACCGGCAATGTAGGCATCGGCTCCTCTACTCCGGGCACGCTCCTGTCACTGGGATCAACCAACGGCATTAACTTCTCGACCGCGACATCTACCTTTAATGCGGCGGGCGGCGTCAATATTGCGAGCGGCTGCTATGCAGTGCGCGGCACCTGTATCACGGGCGGGGGAGTCGCGAACCTCTATGCCTCGACGACTATAGGCGACGGCACGCAGGCAGGCGGGCTGACTGTAAGTGGCGGCGCGACAACGACCGGCCGCGCGTATTTTGCAGGCTTGGTCGGCGTCGGCTCGACTACGCCATGGGCCCGATTATCAGTCGACACTTCGAGCTTAGCCGCAGGCGTGCCGGAATTCGCTATCGGATCCTCGAGCCGCCAAGATTTTGTCGTAACGCAATCGGGGAATGTGGGTATAGGGACAAGCAATCCCGGCGGCTCGTTCCATATCGTCAATAATCAGGCAAACCCGACCAAATTTATTCTCCAGAACACCAACTCTTCGGGCCAGGAGGTACAAATATTTGCCGGCAGTGCCAACCAGTGGAACTTCGGCCAGGCCAACAGTGACGGTAACTTTAAGATATCTTTTGACGGCAACGGCAACCTCAACTCAAGCACCGTGTTTGCAGCGACGACCGGCGGCAATGTTGGCATCGGCACTACAACCCCATACGCGGCTCTCTCGGTCGTGGGTCCCACCGGTATCGTGGCGGATAAGATCTTTGCTACCTCTACGGTTGCGACCTCGACCTTTGCGGGCGGACTCAATGTCGGCTCCGGCCAGCTGACCTACGATCTCTCGTCGGGCGTTACATCGATCAACAACCTCGCTTTAGGCTCGCTCAACTTCGATGTCGACGCGGGCATCGTCAATTGGGCCGACTTGCCCGTTGACTCTTCAGCCACGGCCGGCACGGTGCAGAGCTACACGGCAAACGTGGGCGGTTCGCCTGTGCTCACGGTCTACGGCCTCGCCGACGGCGTGGGCGGTGTTGCGAGCACGAGCGTCGGCATCGGCACCACGACCCCCGCGTATCTGCTCGACGTCGCAACGAGCAGTTCGGGCGTCGTTGTCGCCCGCTTCACCAACGGCACGGGCTCGTGCACCATCAACCCCACCTCCGGGTCGCTCGGCTGCTCGTCCGACGAGCGCCTCAAGACCAACTTTGCTGCGTTTGACGCCTCGACCACGCTCGCCAAGGTCGTCGCGCTCAACCCGCTCTTCTACAACTGGGTCAACGAGGCGAGCGGCACGCCCGAGCACTCGGGCTTCTTGGCGCAGGACGTGCAGCAGCTCTTCCCCGACCTGGTCGCCACCGACACCGCGAGCGGCTTCCTCACGCTCAACTACGCGGGCTTTACGCCGTACTTTGCCTCGGCGATACACGAGATAGCGACGCTCGGTGACAGCTTTAAGACAACGCTCATCAATTGGCTCGCCGACGCGCAAAACGGCATCGGGAAATTGTTTGCCAAGGAGGTCCACACCGACAAGCTGTGCGTCGGCGACACCTGCGTAACGCAGGCGCAGTTCCTCGCGATGGTCGAGGCCTCGGGCGGGGGAGCTGGATCGCCGCCATCTGCGCCGGTCTCTCCTCCGGCTCCTTCCGCAAATGACGCAACGTCCACACCTCCGGCAGACGACGCGACTTCGACGCCGCCGACAATAGACGACTCGGACGCAAGTTCGACGCCTCCGGTTGTAGATGACTCGTCCGCATCCTCAACCCCGCCAGTCGCAGACACGCCTCCGGCAGATACGCCGCCGGATACAGACGCCTCAAGCACTCCGCAGTAATAAAATAATATGAAAAAACTAATCCTGATTGTCGCAATTGTTCTGGTACTGGGTGGGGGAGCGTGGTGGTATTTTACTCACCAAGGTTCGACTTCTTCGCCAGCTCAGGCGCAGCAAAGTCTGCCGCCTTATACTGTGCCCTCTTTGACGCAAAGCTATACCAACTCCACCTACAAATTTACCCTCAAGATGCCGGATGACTTTGTCGCAACCGAGATCCCGGGCGATCCGGACGGCACGCCCTACACCGTGATCCTCCAAGACCAAAATAG
>CAZLHN010000036.1:0-7302 GCA_964559665.1 uncultured Candidatus Saccharibacteria bacterium | reverse complement strand
GGGCGGAGGGTTGCCGATGCATGAATTCCCCGAGCGGTATTTACCCGCAGGACACAGGGTGCAGGTCGGAGTACCGTTTACGTTCTGGACGATTTGATTTGGATCAGAGCACACCTGCACGTTCATGGTCGCGGGCGGTTGATAGAAGGTGGATGAGGCTACGTTGTAATACGCCCATGTCCACGGCCAGTAGCAGAAGTTCCAGCATGCCGACACCCGACCCATGTTATAGAACGGGGGAAGGCCGACGTTCTGCGGTATCAAATCGTACGCCTGTTGGAAGTCGCTGTTAAAGTCGTCAATGGATCCGGCGCCGAATCCATCCGTACCAGCGGGCCAGCTCGGGCGCACTCCGATCTGGGTCCCCTCTTCCGGAACATACCCGCCGCATTGCAGGCTGAAGTTGGCGGTAGTCGCCATTGTTTGGGTAGTCGTACCATAGAGCGTGCTTGTGGCAACGCCGTTTATCTTTGAGTTGCTCGCGAAGCGGAATATGCGCTGCGACATGGTGCTTGCATTGCAGGAGACGGGCCAACAACTGTAATCGCGATTCTGCGACCACAGATACTCCTGGCTCGGCTGGCATAGGTAGCTAACCTGAACCTGGCTATATTTCGGGACAAGAAGCGAGCTATTGCCGGTGGCGACATACGACCAATGGGTAACGGGCACGCCGCAGGCGCCGGCGGGATTGGTGGAGACAAGATCGATACCGGCGGCGGAAAAAAGACCCGGGGCACCGCTGGTGGTTGTTGCAGTAATAGCTTCCGTTCGCGTTCCCTTATTGTCGCCGAAATAGAGGCAGGAGCCCAGGCTCTGGAGGCTTTGCGCCGTAGAAAAGCAAGTAAGAGGAGAGGGCGTTCCCGCATACCAGTTAGCCGATACGTCGGCGGGTGTCCCCGCCGCAAGAAGTGGCTGCGCCTTTGAAGCTATGCCCCCATCCGAATTCCCCGAGAAGCCGCTGAGATAATCGCTATATATAGGGAGACCATAGGTGCTGAAGGGCGCCGGCGCATAACCCGGATGTACTTCAAGCACCGGACCAGCTCCAGAAGCGGAGGGCGGTGTGGAATGGAGCGCGCTCGCAGAACCAGACGAGAGTACATAGAGCTGGTTGATCTCGCTCGCGGAGAGCACTCGGTTATACACCATCACCTCATCCAAAGAGCCCGTGAAATAATAGGCGTTGTTATATCGGCCTATTTCGATCGTATTGTAGGAGTACGTACTGTTCCCTATCGCTGTCACCGCGCCTGTTTTTACGAGAACACCGTCGACGTACAACTTGGCGGTGGTGCCGGTCTGCGTAGCGACGATATGATGCCATGCGTTGTTGGAAGGAAGAGCCGTGGTTATCTCCGTTGCGCTTCCACCGCGCCATTTGAGCAAGCCGCTCTCCAGCAGAAGCGCCCACTGCGTATTCATTTGCTCTTTCTCGATTATCACCGCATTTTGATTGAAGTTGGTCGAATAGACCCACGCGCTGACCGAGATCGTATTGGCTATCCCGACCGTAGATCCTTCGACATAATTGCCGCCGTTAAAGGCGAGCGCGCTGTTGGCGGTGCCGTAATGACCGGTGGTCGGCGTCGGGGTGCCGTTGAGCGTCCCCAGGCTGCATGCATTGGGAGAAACATCCTGTGCAGTAGTGCTGGTTGTATCTCCCGAGTCGAAGCTCCAGTAGTCGATAAGGCCGCTTTTCAGCGCGGCGATCGAGGTTGTCGAAAGGGCCGTAGCCGTGGCTTGTTTCGCGCCCAGCGGCGTACTGCAGGAAAGGGTGTATGTGGCGGGGCTTACCCCGGGAGTCGTAGTCTGCGTGCTGCTGAGCGCGGTAAACGAAAAACTATTGGGGCCGGTGGCGGTGCAGGAAGTCGCTCCGGTCGCCGACCACTGGACTGTCGCGAGCCCGTTGTTGTCGATCGAAGCGGATATGTTCAGGACCGGCATCGGGTCCAGGTTCACGGTAGCGCTACTCGGCGAACCGATTGTGTACGTGCTGGATGCGGACAAGGTCGCAATAACTGTTTTCAGACTTGCGACATCGATAAGCGGAACCACCGCAACCGTCGTCGAGGATTGGCCTGCGGCAATAGTGGCGCTCGTGCCTATCGGAGTGTAGTTGGTGCCAGAAACAGCCGTACCGCTGACGGAAAAACCGACCGGCAGAGCACAGCTCGCGCTGCTTCCGCGCGATATATTGAACACGCCGTTCGTCGAGGGCATGCCGGCGTCCGGCGTGCTCGCGGTAATCGAGACCGTGGGGCTGACCGGAGCAACATGCAGAGACAGTGCGCCGATGGAAGAAAGCTGGTTGTAGAGGCCGGCGACCTCGTTCGCCGATAGCGCGCGGTTGTAGTACATCACTTCGTCGATAGAGCCCGCAAAATAACTTCCGCCTGGATAGTACCGTCCTATGTTGAAGGGATACGTGTTGACCCAGGGAAGCGCCGCCGATGTCCAGGTGGCGGTCTGCACGCCGTTTTGATAGGCATAATAGGTATTGCCCGAACGGACGATAACCAGGTGGGACCAGGTATTCGCCGTAGCGACGCCAAGCGATTGCCCGCTCGAGATGTCCCAACTGCTGCCGTTGGAGCTGGAATAGAAAAGATACGTGGCGCCATTCTGATAGATAAGATACGGAGTGATTCCATTCGGAGAATCTCTTGAGATAATGCCTTTCGCGCCGGAAACATTGGACGGATTTACCCACACGCTAATGCTGTAGTCTCCCGACGGATTGTAGGCATTCGTGGTATATGGGACAGAAATATACTGGCTGGTCCCGTTGAATAAACGCGCATTATTCGCATCGCCATAATGCCCCGCTGTCGCAGTCGGAGCGCTTACCAGCGTACCGTTGTTAGCGCAACTTGCCGCCGATCGATCGTATGCGGTCGTGCCGGAAATATCCGCACTATCTAGGCTCCAGAAGCCGGTGAGGTTGGTGGCAAGCGCGCTGACCGAAATAGGTCCGGTCTGGAGCGCAGCCGCCCCGGAAGGAGTGAGGGCATAGAGCTGACTGATCTCGCCCGCGGAAAGCGCACGGCTATAGACCATGACCTCGTCGATGTCGCCGTTAAAGTAGGATACGCTGTCGCGATAATCCTTGCCCACAACAATATCCGCATTTCCATACGTTACATTGGCGGCGGCAGTCACCGTACCGTTAGCCGCGCCGTCAATGTAGTACGTGCCGGCCGTGCCGTTCTTGGTAAAGCACACCTGGTGCCAGGCGCCATCGGTGACGGAACTGTTGCTGGATCCGGTGGTTGGGAACCCGTATACCGAACCGTTAAAGTCCCAGAACGTCACCTTGCCGGTCGTCGGCGCGATCTTAAATATTCCTTCGTTCGAATAGTTCGAGGGATTCCTGTTAATACTAAAGATCTCCTGCTCTCCGGCGGTATAAGAGGTCCGGAGCCAAGTGCACAAGGTCATAGCCGAGCTGGGCATGCCTACGAATGTGGGTACGCGTGCATACGTGCTGCTTCCGTCGAAATGGAGCGCCTGCCCGATATGGCCGGTAATCGATGCGGGGCTGCCCGCGAGCGTCCCGGTATTGTGTATGCCGGGAGACAGGTCGTAGACGGCCGTGCCGGATATGTCCGTGCTGTCAAAGCTCCAATAGTCGACAAGATTGTCCGTGAGCGCCGCATGCGCTGGCGCTGGCTGCAGCATAAAAGCCAGTGCCACAAGCGGAAGAAGGAGAAGGTATTTTCTCAAATATCCAGAGTGTGGAGCGGTCACCCCTCTATAGTACTCCCACAATTCTTCGCGTGCGGGCTTTTGTCCCCAAGCCGGGACAGTATACTTGTGCAATGGGTATCGTGTTAGGCGCGCTCTCCGGGTTGCTGCTGGCCTTTGGAGTGCCGCCTTTCTCTGCGCCATTCTTCTCCTTGCTGGCTTTTGCGCCGCTGATATTTTTAGCTGCAAAAAAACCTTTTGTCGCTCGTCGGCAGTTACTCACCGCAGGAGCAGTAGCCGGAGGCATTGCCGCCTTTTCGATGAGCTACTATGTCTTCCACGACTTCGCGTGGCCGCCGGACTCTCCCACGGTTCTGACGTTTATCCGTTGGAGTCCTATACTTTGGGCGCTGCTCGGTGCGATCGCGGGAGGATTCGGGCTTGTGCTCTACAGGACGCTGCGCTCCCCTTCCCTGCTCCAGAACGCGGCGCTCGGGGCTAGCATATACGCGCTTCTGGAGCAGTCGATGCAGCTCGTGACAGGACACTATTATCTATGGGCGCTCGCATATAGCGCGGCGTTTCTTCCAGCTTCATTCTTGCTCGCGTCACTCGGCGGCGAGCTCCTGGTCTCCTTCAGCGTGGCTTTTATCGGTGCGCTCCTGGGCGAGCTTATGGCCGCAGAAAGGCCGGGGCGCATGCGGGCGCTTTGGCAAACGCTCGCGCTTTTTGCGGGGGTCGCGATCCTATGCACGGCGGACGCATACTATCTCTACGGCTCCGGCGCTTCCGCGCAAAATTTGCGCGTCGCAGCTATACAAACCGGGAGCCGCGATGCAGTCGCTTTCGCACATGATTATGACGGTACGCTCTCATTCCCCGCGCTCGCAAGCAAGCTCGGCGACACGGCAGCACAGGGGAGCAACCTCATTGTCTATCCGCTGGCCGTAGTCAACGAGGTGCTCTATACCGACGCTCCTCCCGTACAGGGATACGGGCAGCTGAAGTTCCTCCCGCGCTCGGCGCTTGAGTCGTGGATGCGCGCAAACGCACCGGCTTCAAGCACGGTGGTGACCTGGGACATCACGTATCAGGGCGGCGAGTATCTGCAGAATTACGACTTCTGGAGCGCGGGCGGGCTCGCGAGCTCCTACAGCAAGCGCCGGCCGTACGCTTTTACCGAATATACCCCGAGTTTTGCGCATCTGGGTTTCGGCCCCACTCCGGCGCCTATTAGTGCTGGGCACAATGATGGGCTCACGACGTTCCAGAGCGGTATCACGCTAGCCGACCTGCAGTGCTCGGAAGTGCATCTCCCTTCGCTCGCGAGCGAGGGCGGCAAGAGGGCGCAACTATTCCTCGCGATAGGGCTCGAGTGGATATTCCCCGCTGACATGGGCGAGGAGTACAGCCTCGAGGCTGCGCAATACCGGGCGGCAGAAAATAATATCCCCGCCGTGCGCGCCACTGCCGAAGGACCCTCGGCGCTCATCGACGCGCACGGTAAAATTATAGAGAGGCTTGATTTTAATGAAACCGGCGTGCTCGCGGGTATGCTTGCGATATCGCAGTCGCACCGTTCTACTCTCTATGCATACCTTGGAGACTACCCGCTCTATGCGGGAATTGCCGCGCTGTTCTTGCTGGCAGGTATCCGGCTAAGAAAAAAGTTTAGATTTCCTGGTACTCGGGGATAAGCTGCGCTGTGACGTCTTTGCTCACGGTTTCCTCGCCGTTGGTGCAGATAAGGGTGAACTTGGTCGGTTCGGTGATAGGCGTCGTGGGGATCGATCCTGCCCATGTCGCATTGCCGGTCCATGCCGGCATGACGCTCTTGAGGCCGGCGTGCGGAGCGATATCGCAGCTAATGCCGCTCACCATGCCTCCTATGCTCCAGGAGAGCGTCGATGGGCTGCCCGAGCGCACGCGCGTGGCGGAAAAGTCGATCATCGCGGACGTCGGGAGATTCACGATACAGGTGTTGCCGCTCTTAGCGGTATGCATACTCTGCGGGCAGGTCAGTACACAGGAGCTACCGATGTAGGCAAAGTATTGATCTTTGCAGGTGCAGGTGTTGCCGTTTTGCGTAGCGTTAGCGGGGCATGGCGGCGTTACAGTAATCGTCTTTGACACATCGCCGTAGTTCTTCCATACGTTGAGCACGGTCGTCTCGACCGAAGGGTAAAACGTATAGGTGCCGGGCGCCGAAGGCGTAAAGGTGTACGTACTGGTGGCGACCGCCTTCTTGACGCCGTACGTTGTCTGCAGACAACCGCTCCCGCTGCCGCATACGGATGTGTTCGCATCCTTGGTGCCGCCGTTTATAGCCACTCCGGTTATCGGATCGGTGGTGGTCGAGAGATAGACGCCCTGAATCGTGACTTTCGTTCCGGCAGGCACTGAAGAAACCGACTTCCCGCCCACAAGCGCATCTATGCTGTCTGTCGGCGTGGAAGAAACGCAAATATTATCGACGCGCCAGCTGCCCGGTTTGAGCGTGCTACATGGCGTGCACACATTATTGACGACAATCTCATCGTCGCCGGAGCATTGATTGACCGAGAGTTGGATGCCCGGCTGCCAGTAGGAAGGATCGGCAACATTGTAGGAAGCAAAATCAGTCCCGCCGCTGCAGTCTATGCCAAAGATGCACACGCCGGAGTTGCTATTCGATGCAGCGTAGGTAGGAGGCGTGGCGCTGCCGTTCTCGGGGCGGTATCCGCCGCACGCGAGCGTATAAGACTGTCCCGCTTGCGCGGTAAAGGTCGTCTGGCCGGACAGCTTGGAAGAAAGGGCGCCTTGGCTGCTGGAGGCCTGCGTCGCAAAGTAAAACGTGCGCGCATGGTTCTTTACGTTGCATATGCCTATGCCAAGGAAGCAGCTCGTGTGGGTTTCCCAATCGTAGGTCTGGTTGGGCTGGCAACTGTAGCTAACCTGTACTGTCGTGTTTTTAGGAACATATACGTTTTGCGAGGCCGAGGCGGGAGTGGTTACCCAGGACCAATGCGTCGCAGTCTGGCCGCAAGTGTTGCTCTGCAGCGTAGTCACCGCATCGACGGTCGCCTGCATTGGAGGCGGCGCGCCGAAGACAAGATTGGTAGTCGATGCGGTAATAGCCGCCACTCTCGTGCCCTGCGTATTACCAAAGTCTTCGGCTATGCACACCCCCATCTGTTCGTTACCGCACACGCCAGGCGAGGGCATGTTGTTATACCAGGCATTTTGGACCGAGGTTGGAATGGTTTCGCCCTCCCTTCCTCCCAGAGGAGCATTGCTGGGATACAAGACTGCAGGCCCCGTTGAACTGTAGCCGGGCACTGCTTCCTGGACGGGAGGCGCGGTTGAGAACGCGGGACAGTTAGTCGGGAGAGAACTTCCTCCGCCGCCACCGCCGCCTGCATTCGCCTGCGAAGGCGAAGATATCGCAAGAAGGGCGATACCCACAAGCGCAGCGCCGATTAAAAAAGCTATCCCCGAGATGCGGCGGCTAAAAGCCATGTATATATAGTACTACCTATTCCTGCGCGCCAAGGCACGTATGCACACTATAGTCGCTTGTCCTCTCGGCAGGAATCGAACCTGCATCGCCTCCTTCGGAGGGAGGCATCCTATCCA
>CAZLHN010000035.1:0-7373 GCA_964559665.1 uncultured Candidatus Saccharibacteria bacterium | reverse complement strand
CCTTGATTGAGGGCGCCGCAGGAGTGATGGCCGCTCACCTTAATAGCAAGAGCCCGGAGTTGGGCGGCCTCGAACTCGTTGCGCAAGCGCTCAGCGGTCCCGCCATAATCGTAGTCCTTGGGGACGACAAACATGACGACCTCGAGCGCCTGCGTGCCATCGGGCATAACGAGCTCACAGAGCGTGCGGGCGTTCACGACCGCACGCGTGATGTCCTTGTCGATGTCTTCCTGCGACTTGCCCTTCTTGTTGTACGAGCGGACAAGCACTCCGAAGCGCTTTTCCATTCAGTTCCTCCTTGGTAGATGAAAAAGGACGCTTCAGGAGCGTCTATTGGCTAGTACATCACAAAATATCCTATTTTGCAAGCACCCGCCCAAATACCTTATCGCGCATGGCTTTTGCTATGGTGTCCCAATTGTAGACCTCTGCCACGAGCCCATAGCAGGTCTCGACCACCTTTTTAACTTGCTCGGGGTTCGCAAGAATATCTTTTACCGCCTCGGCGATCTGCCGGGGCGAATCTCGATCGACGACCCAGGCGGTTGTTTCTTTACTCGGATTTCTCTTTGCATCAAAAATAAAATCGGCCAGTCCCCCCTCCTGCGTCGCGATTATCGGCAGTTTCGAAGCCATCGCCGAGGCAAACGAGTTCCCCATCCCCTCTGAGCGGCTGGGGCGCGCAAAGATGTCCGAGATCGCGCGGTACTTTGCCGTCTCTGACGTATCGACTTGGCCCGTGTATATGATCCTATCTGCAACGCCAAGGTCGGCGGCAAGTTTCTGGAGCATCTGTTTGTCCGGCCCGTCCCCCACCAGCAAAAGTTTTATATGCGCGGGCAGCATCGGGAGGGCGCGCACGATATCGTCGACCGCGTTTTTGTGCACGAGTCTCGAGACGCTCACTATAAAAATATCGCCGTCCCGCTTCCCTACCTTCTTTTTATATTCCTCAAGTTCTTCGTGCGAATAGGTCCTGGAAAGATCGACCGACGAACCGTTCGGTATGACCTCGATCGGTCCCTTATATCCCATGCTGCGCGCCCAGTCCGCCAAAAAGTGCGAGATGGTCTGCACGATGCTCGCGCGTACGAACGCGCGTTTGAAGAGCGGCCACAGCGGGTGCATTGTTCGCTCTATCTGCTGGGGCGGATCGCCCTCCTGGAGGGTCAATATGTAGGGCACGCGCGGGTGCGCGATATTAAACAGCGCCGCAGGCACGCCGGCGGAGTGCGCCATCATCGCCCAGATCGCGTCGTATTTGTATTTTTTATAAAGCGAAAGGGCCCTGAGCGCCGCAGTGAGCTGGAAAAGATACTTTGTATATTTGAGCGGGAATTTCTGCAGGTCGGCGATGGTCACATTGCGGCCCGCAAATCCGATGCGATGTACGAGCACGTTCCCCGCCTTCTCCACCTTTGGCACAGACGAGTCGAACCGGAGCGTCACCATATGGAACTCGATGTCGGCGGGAGGGATCCTGTCGGTGATCTCCTGTATCGCGACGGCATCGCCACCGATAAACTTCGGATAGTACGCGAGGCTCAATATAAGCACCTTCTTCATGCCTTATTTCTTGGCCGCCTTTATTGCGTCTATGTATTCCGTGAGCTGGTGCTTCTGTTGCCAGCCGAGGCTCTTGAGCTTCGCGGTATCGGTATCTATCGCCGATGACGGCCGGCTGGTCGTGCGCGCCGGCAGCATCTTGATGTTGTCGCCAAACATCTTCGCCACCGCAAGTATCGGGTAGCTCTCGGCGGCAGCTATGCTGTATTCGTCGGTGGTCCCCTTCTCCCCCGCGAGCACGATGCCGTCGACGGTGTCGTCCACGTGCGTGTAGATGCGCTCCTGGGTGCCCGGCGCGCGCACCTGGAGCGGATCGCCTTTGAGGAACTCCTGCTTGAATATCTCTATCACCGTGCCGTACTCGCCCGCCCGCTCGCCCGGCCCGTACACATTGTAAAAATAAACGATGGTGTACGGGAGCCCGTACCACGCGCCGTAGTTGTGCACGAGGTCGGTATTGGATGCCTTTGACCACGTGTAGGGCGAGAGATCGCGGCCGAGTATCCCTTCCGGACGCGGCATAGCCATCTTGGTCGAAGAACCCGCATAGACGAGCTTGACCGGCTTCTGCGCTTGCCGCGTGCGCCAGAACTCCAGCACGCCGAAGGTCCCCTCCATGTTGAGGTTCCACACCAGGCCGGGTTCCTCGATGCTCTTGGCGACGCGCGAATACTCGCCCAAGTGGTAAATAATGTCCGGCACTTCGGGCACGTGCCTTTCGATATCCTTGGTGTGGCCCTCGCGGTACTCGACGCCCGCGATCTGGTTGTCCCGCGAGCCCGTAAAATAATTGTCGAGGCTCACCACCTTGTAGCCCATCTCGAGCAGGCGCGCGCAAAGGCGCGAGCCGATGAATCCGGCCCCGCCTGTCACAAGTACGAGCTTTTGAGCTTCTGCCATATCTTTACTGTATACCGTTTTTTATCCTTCGACTATCTCGAACTCTTTTCCCGGTTCGGGAGCTGCCGCGCGCATGCTGGCAGCGCTTTGACCGCGCGCGTACAGAGCGCCCGCAGTGCCGAGCGCCAGTATAGCCGCGAGCGCCGCGCCCCAGCCGACCATGGGCGGGATCTGGGTTGCAAGTCCGAGCGCGGCCGAGGTGTCGCTCGGATACGAAGTCGCTTTTGGCGCAGCAGCAGCCGTGGCGGATGATTTAGAGGAGTTTGTCGCGGTAGATTTTGCGGAAGCTTTTTTGACAGGCGCGGGAGATACGGCCTTGGGCGGAGCCGTATAAGACATCGTAGATTCGATGGTACCGCTCGCATTTACTATCGAGAGCGTCTCGCCGGTGTTGGAGAGCGAGAAAGAACTTTTGAACACGCTCTCTGTATTGTTCGGGTGGTCGCTCGTATACGTAGCCGGGTCGCTTGCGATAATGGCCGAGGCGCCCGCCGAAAGTGTGGGCATGCCGCTTGCGAGCGTCAGTTTGTGGTTGACGCCGCCTTCGCGGAATTTATATGTCGAAAGATCGACGCTCCCCTCCCCTTTATTGGTCACCTCCACCCACTCATGGCCGACATCGCTCCCCGGCGGGTCGTACATGACGTTAGTTATCTCCACTGCGGCAAAAACAGTCGCGGGCAGAGAAAAAACAAAAATACCTAGAAAAGTGAGTAAGACTTGGCAGAGCGGCCCGGAGAGCTCACTTTTATGGGTATTTTTATTTTTTCTGTTTTTACTCGTTCTCCCCCATTTCATCAACAGCGAGCATAGACCGCAAAACGTCTTCTGGCAACCCGGCCGGCTTTTGCTCGGCCTTTGGCGCGGTCTGCGGCGCCGCGGCCGGCTCTGCTTCTGTCTTCGGCGCTTCTGCCTTCGGCGCGACAACGTGGAGCACCTCCTTAAGCTCCGATATGTAAGTCACTTTCTGAGCGGGCGGCTTGGGAGCAGTAGATACAGGCGCACCCGTCTTGTGAGCGGCTACCTGCGCAAGCGCCTCGCGCAAGCTGGTGGCACCTCCGAGCGGCGGCTTCTCGGGAGCAACTGGAGAGTGCGCGGGCTCGCGGTGCGGCGGTCGAGGCTCATCCCGCTTGGGGCGCGGAGCTTCTGCCTTTGGAGCGGGCGAAGGCGGAGTCGAGACAGGAGCCATTGCAGGAGTAGATGCCGGTGCGTCTGATGGCGCAGGAGCAGCTTCTTGTACAGCAGGCCTTGCCGCCGGCGTTATAGATCGAGGCGGTTCGCGCCTTGGTGCCTCGGACCTTGGCGCAATGGGCGCTTTTTTTGCCGCGGCGGCGGAGCGCGCCGCGGGGGAATCTATGTCGGCCTCGTTCCACTTTACTATCGCCTCCTCCACTTGCACACGCGGCTTGCCGAACTGCGCGCGGGAATTCGCTATCACATCATCGACAAATTTCTCCGGTGGCGGATCAAACGGCGGGAGCGTCGTTGCGCTAAAGGGCGGCGAGCCCACGCCGTCTATCATAAGCGTAAGGTAGATCTGCGCGAAGCCGAGGTTCACCAGGTCGGTCGCGGTAAATTGCGGCTCAAAAACTTTCTCGAGCGTCTCGGCGTCGAACGGCCCGACGCGGAAGGTCACGGTCGTGCCGACGTTACCGAAGACGGCGTCGCGCACCTCTTCCTCCATCTGCTCCACGTATTGGTGCGCGATGATGAGATTGAGCTTGTATTTGCGCGCCTCGGAGAGAATGTCGGAGAACGACTCGTTGGCAAAGTTCTGAAACTCGTCCACGTACAAGTAAAACGGCGGCAGTTTTGCGATCGTATCGGCCGATACGTCGGCGCGCGACATCGCCGCGAGATAAATTTTTGTCACGAGCATGCTTCCGAGCAGCGTCGCGTTGACTTCGCCCATGCGGCCTTTTGAAAGATTGATGATGAGAATCTTCTTGTCGTCCATCATCTGCCGGATATCGAACGAGGACTTCGGCTGTCCGACGATATTTCGGATCAAGGGATTTGAAGTGAATTGGCCGACCTTGTTTTGTATGGCCGGTGTCGCGTCCTGCGTGTAGCGGTCCGTATAGTTGGCGAACTCCTCGACCCAGAACGCGCGCACAGTCGGGTCTTTGATATTATCGACGACCTTCTTGCGGAACGCCTTGTTGATGAGCATGCGGTTGACGTCGAGCAAGGTCGAGCCGTCGTACTCCAAAAGTGCCAGCAAGGTGTTGGAAAGGATGTACTCCATGCGCGCGCTCCATGCATCGACCCAGATCTTGCGGAAGGCCGACAATAGTCCGGACACGACCAAATGGCGCTTGTCGTAGCCGACATCCTCCATGACGTTGAATGCGACGGGATAGTCCATATCGAACGGCGCGAAGTAGAGCACGTCCTTGATGCGATGCTCGGGAACGTACTCCATAATGCGGTCAGCTGTAGAGCCATGCGGGTCGATAAAGGCCATGCCCTCGCCGTTGCGGATGTCTTGTATCGCCATATTCTCGAGCATCGTCGACTTGCCCATGCCCGTCTTGCCGATGATATACATGTGCCGGGCCCTGTCCTTGCTCTTGATGCCGAAAGGAGTCTCCTTCCCCCGGGAGTTGGTCTGGGCAAAGTAGTTTATTTTCTGGTCATCCTGCATTGACCTGATTATATCACTTTACAAGCTCAAAAGTGCCTGTCGTGAGTATCGAATTTCCTATATCTGCTGCCAGATTTGGTGTGACTACATCTTCAAGCGTAGCTTGTGTGGTCGTTGCATCGGCTATCGATACCTCTTGGAACGTATTGACCGGAACGAGGGTGAATTTGGTCGCAGAATCCTCAAACGTGATGCCGACCGTTAGCCCGCGCAAGACCTGCGGCGAGAAGGCCTGGTCGAAGAGGAAGTTGCCGAGCGAGTAGAAGATCGCTTTGCCTTTATAGATCTCCAAGGGTTCTACAACATGCGGATGGCCGCCGATGATGATGTCAGCACCCGCATCGATGAACTGGTGCGCGAGGTCAACTTGCGCCGCGGTCGGCTCGTGCTGGTACTCCACCCCCCAATGCGGCGTCACGACAATATAGTCGCACTGCGAGCGGATGTCCTTTATTTTTTGTATGACCGCGGTCGGATCGGGATTGAAAAGCTGCATGTAGCCCACGACGCACAGCTCGCGGCCTTGCACCTTGAGCATCACGGCCAGATGCTCGTTGTTGAGCGCGGAGCCGAAGGAGGCTATGCCGGCCGTACTAAGGTTCTGCCGCGTTTGCTGATAGCCGTCCTCGCCGAAGTCCAGCGAATGGTTATTGGCCGAAGAAAGCGCGTCGAACCCCACCTCGCCCAGGAGTTGCGCATACTTGGGAGCAAAGGTGAAGCGCAGCGTCGAGTGATCGACCTCTGCAATCGACTTATTATCCGTTATCGTACCCTCGAGATTGCCTATGCGCAGATGCGAAGCCGCAAAGAGATCCTGTACGCCAGCAAACAGCGCCTGGTCGCCTACCTCGCGCGCATGGTCCGCGACGGTACGGTCGAGCATGATATCGCCCACAAAAAGTACGTCGCTGGCGGGCATGGTGGGAGCCTCGAGCGCATGCGACGCGTCGACCGTTATCTGCGCAAGAGCGCTCGGCCACATCGCGGCCACTAACCCCACGATAATGAGCGCTCCGACAAAGCACCAAAGCAAAAGCTCCTTTTTCATTGATACTGGATAAACACCGGCGAGGGTGTCAGGTCGAGCACCTGGGCGGGCGTCAGCATGGTCGTCGAGGCCAAGGTGTCGTTCTTATAGAATAGCTTGAATCCGGTAAATTGCACCGGCTCGGCGGCGACAACATAGGTATACGTGCCGATCTTTTTCGCCTGGCCGCCCCAGCCATCCATATCCATCACAATTTGGACCTGCGGGTTCGGCTCTATCTTGTCGACGTTGGTTACCATGTCTTCGGTAAAGCGATGCACGACAAGAATTTTCGGCGGCAGATTATATTCTTTTACCAGCGATGCAAGATACTGTGCCGTGTAGTTGACATCGCTGGCATCGAGCGAGCCGATGACGCGCCCCGGCGGCGTGCCGTTGTGCATCGCGAACTCCGGATCGATAGCGAGGTGCACGTTCGGGAGTTTGAGATATTTTTCCAAAAGCGGAATCTCGGTTTGGAGATCCGACAGGCCGACCTGTACGTCGAGCACCACAATACCATTTACCTTATCGGCCAAAGAGAGTGCCTCATCAATCTGGCTGTCGGGCATGCGCGCGCGGTATTTGCCGTCGGCTCCCGCGCTCCCCTGCGCCACGACCGCGATATAGTCGATTGCCGGTATCACCGGCGTTGCTGGATCGGCCGCGGCCCACTGTGCCGCCGCTGCCTGAAGCCTCGGCAGCATCTCGTCCGGCGGATATTGGCCGAGCACACCCATGCCCGTGGCATAAAAGTTGCCGTAGTACGCGACGATGCGGTTGAACGGCAGCAGCGCGCGGCCATCCTCCGGATACGGTTGCCTGGTAGGCCAGGCTTTGGGAGCGACTTTTATCGTAGTAGTCGCTCCCGGGAGCGTGATAGTCGTCGTACCGGCCTGAAACGCAATGTACCACGCGCTTGATGTCGCAACGTGAGCGAGCGCGAGCAGTTTTTGATCATATGCCGTTTTATCAAGCGGGGGCGGCGGGGGCGGGAGCTTTGGCGCGGTTGAGGTTGCGACGATCTGCGAGTACGAGACGGACATGAGCTGAGGCAGCGCGCCGTATGCAAAGACAAAAGCCGCGCCCGCAGCAACTACGAACGCGCCTACCGCAAGCAAAGCGTGCTTAGTTGAGCGAGGTGATTCTTTCTTTTTGGTCATTCGGGGTCAGATGCGGCGCAGCCATGTCGGCGTTCTCGACAAACGGGCGGTGCTCGATGCGCTTGCCACC
>CAZLHN010000034.1:0-7434 GCA_964559665.1 uncultured Candidatus Saccharibacteria bacterium | reverse complement strand
ATACCCACAACTACGATCCGGATGTTTATGAGCCGCAAGGTCCCGCGTACGGCATCGTCATCTCGGGCAAGGCGACTGCTTATATGACCCCGGCGATCGTGCAGGGCATCAAGGAGGCCTTCGACGCCGGAGCCAGGGTGGTTGGCGTCGAGACCGACGAGCTTGCGGAGATCGTCGCCAAGGGCAGGGTGCAAAACACCTTTGCCGCGTGGGATCTCGATGCACTATTTGGCTTGGCACCCCCGGCATTTGACTCCGAAGTCGGTGTCGAGGAGTACGCGCCCGCGGCACGCCTGGTCCGCCAGTACGGCAAGTGCATCGCTGTCCTCAAACCTGCCAACATGCCGCCGCTCAACATCCGCGACAATGCGGACGGTCGCGCGCGACACGAGGAGGTCATGCAGACCAAGGCGGCTCGTCAGCAGGATGAGGCCGATCGCGTAGGCGTCCAGTTTGACGAAGTTGAAGCCGGCATTCTGCCCGGCTACCCGAAGACGGTGTAGCCGAGATAGTCCGACATAACGACCCGCACAGGCAACTGTGCGGGCGTTCTTTTTTATAGAACCGCGTGGTAGTGTTTTTGCATGCGGATACTGATGATCAGCACGGATAGAAATTTGTGTAAAGCGGGGAGTCAATCGCGTCTGCGGCTCGAAAAGTACGCGGCCGGGGCGGGGGAGATCGATGTGATTTTGTTCAGCCTCCGGAGCCGTAAATTGGCACCTGTGGATAACTCCAGAGTGCGTATTTACCCGACCAACTCGTTGTGGCGAGTTTTTTACATGCGGGACGCTCTTCATGTTGCCCGGACACTTGCCAAGCCCGACGTGGTGACTGCGCAGGACCCGTTCGAGGCGGGCCTGGCCGGCATGCGCATCGCAAAGCACTTTGCCGTGCCGCTGCATGTGCAGGTGCATACTAACTTTCTCGCACCCTCTTTTATACGCCGCCACTTCCCTCTTAATTTCATCAGATTTTATATAGCGGGCTTTGTTCTCCCTTATGCTGCGCGCGTCCGCACGGTCTCGAACTCGATCAGAGACGCATTGGTTAAAAAATACCATCCGACTTCCCCGCCCTCGGTGCTGCCGATATTCGTCGACGTCCAAAAATACAAGCACGCACTGGCGCCCGAATCGCTCAAGGCAAAGTTTGCCAAGTTCGAGAGGAAGGTGCTGGTGGTCTCGCGGCTCGAGAGCGAGAAGAACGTCGACCTCGCCATACACGCGTTTGCGGAGGTCGGGGCCGACAATGCTTGCCTCATCATCGTCGGCAGCGGCTCCGAGCAGGCATCGCTCGAGCGTCATGCACGCGAGCACGATCTGCTCGACGGCCGGATATTTTTTGAGGGCTTCCAGGATCCGACGCCGTACTACAAGATAGCGGACGTTGCCCTCTTCCCCTCCGACTCCTACGACGGCTACGGCATGGTGATTATCGAGGCGCTTGCGGCAGGCATACCGGTCGTCTCAACCGATGTCGGCGTTGCGCGCGAGGCCGGAGCGATCATCGCTGCACCTACGCACTTTGCGCACGTGCTGGCGCAGCTCCTCGAGGCGCCCAAGGAAGAGATCGTGCTCAAGAACTATCCGTACGCGAGCGAAGTTCAATATGTGCGGGAGTGGGTCGCCGATGTGGCCGCGGCCGCCTCGCAAAAGCCGTAAAAATCGCTATACTCAAATCTCATGGATGCAAAACCTTTGGTCGGATTCGTCGGACAGGGCTTTATCGGCAAGAGCTATGCCGACGATTTTGAGAAGCGAGGGTTCTCGGTCGTGCGCTACGGCTTGGAGCCCGAATACGCCGGCAACAAAGAAAAGATAAAGGACTGCGGTATCGTGCTTATCGCCGTCAATGCGGGCACGGTCCCTGCGGGCGCTGCGCGCGACGACGGGCATCCGGCCGTGCGCTTTGACGACAGCAATATCCGCAGCACGCCGGCGCTCGCCCGGCCCGGTGCTATTGTCGTCATAAAGTCCACGATGCCGCCGGGCACGACCGCCTCTATCCAGGAGCAGTACCCCGACCGCATCGTCCTGCACTCGCCGGAGTTCCTGCTCGAGACCACCGCGGCCAAGGACGCCTCAAAACCCGAGCGCAATATCGTCGGCCTCCCCAAAGAAACCCCCGACCAACGCAAAGCCGCAGAGTTGTTCCTGTCGCTCCTGCCCCAAGCGCCGTACACGCTTATCACGACATCGGGCAACGCCGAGCTCATTAAGTACGGCAGCAACGCGTACTTGTTTACGAAGATAGTATTCTCCAATATGTTCTTCCAACTGGCCGAGAAGTACGGCGGCGATTGGGAGATCGTTCGCCAAGCGATAGCGGCCGACCCGCGCATCGGCCCTTCGCACATGGACCTGCACCGTAAGGACGATCCGGCCGGAGTATTTAAGCGCCGCGGCGCGGGGCGCAGCTGTTTTATCAAGGACTGGGCGGAATTGAGCGAGCTGTACGCGCGCGACTTCCCCGACGATCGCAGTACCATACAGGCTTTGCGCGGGTTCGAGTATAAGAATGCCGAGCTTTTGCGCGAGTTCGACCGCTATGTGAACCTGCTTGAGGGCGTGTACGGCAAGGATACCGGGAAAATAAGATGAAAGAATATGATTTTGCGGTAGAGCTGGTCCGCAAGGCGGGCGCACGACTGACTGCGGCGCACCGTGGAGCTACTATTGTGTCACACAAAGGCGATGACGCGCGCGATATCGTGACGAACCTTGATATAGAGGTCAGTGAGTTTTTACGCAACGAGATACAGCGGGCCTTCCCCGATCACCGCGTGTATTCCGAAGAAGACGCAAAAGGGGCCGAGGCGCGCATGAACGGATTTGAATGGGTGCTCGATCCGATAGACGGCACGGCGAATTTTTCCCGCGGAGTGCCGCATTTTGCGGTATGCGCGGGGCTCTTAAAAGACGGCGTGCCAGTGGCGGGCGCGGTTTACAACCCCGTCACAGACGAGCTTTTTAGCTTTGAGGAGGGGAAAGGCGTGTTCTTAAACGGCGCTCCGGTACATGCCCTCACAGTACCCGAGCTATCCGAGGCGCATGCGCTCGTTATCATCGGCCATAGGGCTCCTCTGTGGGATTGGGGACTGTCGGTGTATCGCAGTTTCCTCGAGCAGCTCAAAAAAGTGAAAGGATTCGGTTCCTCCTCGCTCGACCTGTGCTTCTTGGCGGCCGGACGGGTAGACGTCGTCGTCTACGGCACGCTCTCGACACGCGATATCGCGAGCGCAGTGGGTATGGTGCGTGCGGCGGGAGGAGAAGTATACGCGGTGCGCACCGGCGAGCCCGCACTTATCTCGACCGAGGCGCAGCCTATTGTGGCAACGTCGAACAAAGCTTTGTTCGAAAACCTGAAGCCGTTTTTGCACGCCGACCTACTTCCCTCCTAGTATCTCCTTTTGGCGCGCCTTTTCGTCGTCTGACCGCAGCCGCTCGAGCCCTCCCATGTAGGAGTCGATAATTTCTTTTGGTACCGGCTTGTCTTTGAGCACCGCATCCATCGCGTGCGTCCATAAGTTGATGCGATGCCGGGTCAGCTCGTGGAGATTCCCGGAGGTCTTCCCGAGCGCTTCGGCATGGAAGGCGAGCAGATAGCCGATCTTATATATGCGCATAAGCCTGAGCGAAAGATACTCCTCTTCGGTGCGATTGTTCCTGACGTATTCCGCGAGGGTGTGCTCGAGCTCCGGATTGTGATGGATCATAAAATTAAGAAACCGCGCCCAGCTCTCGTACTTGTTGCCGAAGTGGATCGAAGCGTAATCGAGCAAAAACAGATCGCGCCCCGCAACACGCAGGTTATTGGGCACGAAGTCCGCGTGGGTGAGAAAGCCGCAATACCGCTCGATAACGGTCTTGTGCGCGTGCAAGAACGCATGCCCGCGCCCAAAAGTCTCCGCGAGCGATGTGTCATCCGGATCGCCTCGGGTGGCCCGCTCCTCAAACGAGTCGAAGGCGTCGAGATAGTCCTGCGCCCCGACCATGCCGAATGTCTTCTTGATGACCTGGGCGTGGCTGTAGGTCGTTGCGTGCACGCTCTCCTGCGTCTCGAGCGCGCGCAGCGCCAGGAAGAACTGCTCGTCGAGATCGTGCTCGATGAACGCCTGCTCCTGCTCGATGTATGCGGTCACCGAGATGACGTACTCGCCTTGCCGGGTGTAGAGCAGCTCCTCGGGCGTGCGGAATACGCGCGAGGCGAACTTGAGGCTGTGGAGCACCTCGCGGCACTCGCGCTCGCGCTCTATTTCTGCAATGCCCTCGGGGTCGTTGCTCGCCTTGATGATGACGCGCTTATTGGTCGCCGTTTCTCTGCCGGTCAACACCAGCTTGAGACCGCCCCCGCCGACGTCGCGCGCGCCGGCCATGAGAAAGCGCTCGCCGCCCAGGTGCACCTGGGCGGCATCGAGGGTGTATCCGAGATTTGCTATAATCGGCGTAATCCGGCGGAGCTCCTCCTCCCGGTAGGTCTCCCACGCCTCGCGCTCGCTTGAAGGCATATCGTCAGTTATCTTATAATCATCGCCACCTCTTTACAACTCTCATGGACACCATACTTGTCACGGGCGGCGCGGGATTCATCGGCTCGAACCTGGTCGCGGCGCTGCTGAAGGCGGGCAATCGCGTCGCGTGCGTCGACAACTTCGACGATACCTACGACGCGGCCTTTAAAGAAGAGCACGTTGCGCCGTTTATGGCGGACAAGAACTTTGCGCTGTATCGCACGGATATCCGCGATCTCGCCGGCCTGAAGGAGGTGTTCGAGAAAGAAAAGCCGACCCATGTTGCGCATCTGGCGGCAAAGGCCGACACGCGCAAGGCGGTCGAGGACCCGCGAACGTATATATCGGTAAATATAGACGGCACGCTGAACGTCTTGGACCTGAGCCGCGAATACAAAGTTAAGACTGTCGTCGTCGCGTCATCCGGCTCGGTATATGGCAACAATCCAAACACGCCGTGGAAGGAAGACGGGGACACCGACTCCCCCCTCTCGGCATACGGCGCTTCCAAAAAAGCCGCGGAGCTTCTGGCGTACACCTATCATCATAACTTCGGCATGCATATCGTGTGCCTGCGCTACTTTAATGTGTACGGAGAGAACAACCGCCCGACCATGGTGCCCTACAAATGGGCGAAGGCGATCCTGGGCGGCGAGGCGATAGAGATGTCGGGCGACGGCACGCGCGAGCGCGACCTCACCTATGTGGGCGACATCGTGCGCGGCACGATGCTCGCGCTCGACTGCGACATCGGCTACGAGGTCATTAACCTCGGCAACAGCCATCCGGTATCCCTCCAGGAATTGCTGCGCGTATTCGAAAAGGTGACGGGCGTCACGCCCGAGGTGCGCACGCGCCCAAGCCATCCCGCAAGCGTAAACGAAATGTACGCCGACGTGGGCAAGGCCAAACGGCTTCTCAACTGGGAGCCGGAAGTCGGAGTCGAGGAGGGAATCACGCGCCTAGTCGCGTGGTTTCGCGCGCACCGACTCAAATAGCGCAAGTAATGTATCAATATGCGCCTCCCAGGAAAACTTTTCTTGGAGGATCTTTTTGCCGCCCGCGACCAGCCG
Source organism: uncultured Candidatus Saccharibacteria bacterium (assembly GCA_964559665.1). Classification (GTDB taxonomy): domain Bacteria; phylum Patescibacteriota; class Minisyncoccia; order Phycocordibacterales; family SBAW01; genus GWA1-54-10. The sequence goes on along the minus strand of CAZLHN010000034.1, from coordinate 1,848 downwards.
CGCGCGAAGCACCTCGTCGTTGAACAGCCGCGCGACGGCGCGGGCGAGCCCGGCGTCGTCTCCCGGCTCGACCAAGAGGCCGCTTTGCCCGTCGTAGACCGCCTCGTTCGTGCCGGGGATGTTTGTCGCCACTATCGGTATCTCGGCGGCAAAGCTCGTGAGCGCGGTATGGGGCAGGCCTTCGTAGGTTGAGTTGAGCACGTACACCTCGGAAGTCTTGCGGATGTGCCACGTCTCCGCGCGCGACACGCGGCCGAGGAAGGTGACATGCTTTTGTATGCCGAAGTCGGCCGAGAGCTTTTTCAGATTTTCTTCCTCGGGGCCGTCGCCGGCTACAAGGAGCCGCACGTCGGGGAACTCATGCGCAAGCAAGGCAATCGCGCGGATGACGCCCGCAATCCCCTTCCACTCCACCAGGCGCGCGGTGACGACCAGCTGATGCTTCATCGGCTGCGGGGCGAAAGGCAGCACCTCCGTTTTTTCCGCCGCATTGTAATTGACCGCCATGCGCCCGCGCGCCACGCCGTAGGTCTTGAGCACCGCTTCGGCCAGGTATGCGGAGGGAGTAGTGACCATATCCGCGCGTCGCAGCACAAACCCCTGGATGTGCATAATCATCCGTATCTTGAGAGTCGCCTCCTTCGGGTCTGCAAGAAAATCCTCAAGCTGTTTGCTCGTGAGGCGCAACTGCGTGGCGCGCTCCCATGCCTCGTCGCCGACGAACTTTATGACAACCGGCACGCGGCGCATGCGGCCGATAATGACCGCCGGCAGTCCTGCCGCCACGGCGTTCTGCGCGTAAATGACGTCCGCACCCCGGGCCGCCTTAAAAAGCACCCACGCGAATTTGAGCAGCCGGACGGGGAGCGGCCGGCGTTTGCTGACCGTCAGCAGCGTCGTGCCCGCGACCTTTTCCGAGGTGGTAGCGTAGGCGACGATAGTGACGTCCTGGGCGTCGCGCAGGCGCTCGGCCAGCTCCTTACTATAGGTCGCGGGGCCTCCGATTTCGGGCGGATATAGGGGAGTCGCCAGGACTATCTTCATGACAAAAGCAGTGTATCATAAGCCCCGTGAGGCTTCTTATCTTCACCCAGACGGTCGATCGTACCGACCCGGCGCTCGGATTTTTCCATCGTTGGATAGAAGAGCTGGCGCCCCATTTTGAGCATCTTATTGTCGTGTGCCTTAAGGAAGGGAATCACGCGCTGCCCCCGAATGTCGAGGTGCTTTCGCTCGGGAAAGAGCAGGGCGTCCCAAGATTCGCCAAGATCTTCCGGTTCTACCGCTATACGTTCGGGCGCCGCAGCGCATACGATGCGGTGTTCGTGCACATGAACCAGGAGTACGTGCTCATGGGCGGGTGGTTCTGGAAGCTAATGGGAAAAAAAATATATTTGTGGCGCAACCACTACAGCGGGAGCGTGCTCACCGGTATTGCCGCGGCTTTTTGCACGAAAGTATTCTGCACCTCGAAGTTTTCCTACACCGCGCGCTACAAGAAGACCGTCATCATGCCGGTGGGTGTGGACCTTGAGTCGGCGCATATGGAAATTCCGGTAGAGCGACTCCCCCGCTCGATACTTTTTCTTGCACGGCTCGACGAGTCCAAGCGCCCCGACCTTTTGATCGAGGCGCTCGGCGCTCTTGCAAAACAGGGCATCACATTCAGCGCGACGATAGCGGGCGGCCCGACCGACCCGAAGTCCGCTTATCCGGAACGCTTGCGCGCGCAGGCGAAGAAGGAGGGCATCGGCGAGCGCGTAGCATTCACGGGCGCCATACCCAACACCGAAACGTTCCGCCAGTACCGATCGCACGAGGTGTTCCTCAACTTGAGCCGCAGCGGGA
>CAZLHN010000033.1:5611-7625 GCA_964559665.1 uncultured Candidatus Saccharibacteria bacterium | reverse complement strand
CTGTATCTCCGCTGTATTCAGATTTAGCGATCCCGGCGACATCCAGTTTTATACCGCCACCTACGATCGACTTGCCAATAGCGAGGCCGCCGCTTTGCGCTCCAACGTAGCTGTCACCAAATCCTTGGAAGAATACTCCGCTTGATCCGTTGTTGTTCAATTGAATTGCTCCATTGTCTGAGCCACCGTTGTTTATGATAGAAGCAAGAGTATGTCCGGTTCCTAGAAAATAGGCGTTCCCTGTCGTCGTTGCCCCTCCACTAATAGTGAGTCCTCCAGCCTGCGTACCGTTGCCGATTGTTGAAGATGCGTACGCGGTGAGCCCGCCATTAAATTGCGTGAGTGTGCTCGTCGCATTGCCCGCCGCAAAGAACGGATATGGCGATGCATTTGCGGAAGTTAAGTAATCCGTTCCTGGAATTGCTGCGACTACTCCGCCTGTTGCGTTTGTTTTGAGGAGTGAGCCGGTGACGCCGGTGATGGCGAAAGTCGTGCTGGTTGCGTTGGTAAATGTGGTGTTGCCGGTGAATGAATTGTTGCCTGAGAATGTATTGCTGTTAGCCAAGAGCGTTGAGGAAGCTGCCGTGATCGAGGACGAAGCAAAACTGTAGAGCGCGCCGTTGTTAGAACCGACGAAGCCCGAACCGAGCGATGTAATGATCGCGCCGGTGTTGGAAACCGCGAAGAGCGTTGACGCAGTGCTCGTACCGGCCTGGATGAGATACTTGTTGCCTGAACCGAGCGAAGTCTCCGTAGGCTGGATGAGGAGCGCAGTGTAGCCGGAGGTGCCCGACTCGGTAAAAGTCGGCGCTATAGATTGGACAACTTGATTAGTTGATGCGCCGGAGAATGAGCCGTTCGTGAGGACGCCGGGACCTACGCCGCCCGTACCTCCGTTAAAACTCACCTTCACCGTACCGGCCGAAGCCGTTACCAGATTCGCACCGCCCGAGGAAAGGATGACGCTTCTGCTGTTTGAACCCGTGCCGCCGGCCACTGTCTCAATCCTGAGCGCGTTCGAGGTCCAGTCGATCTGGCCGCGCTCATAGTTGGTCGTCTGATCAGCGGTGTTGTAGAGCGCGATCGAGTTGCCTTGGGCGAGCGTAAGCGCATGAGTAGGAGCGTTAGTTCCAATGCCGATGCTTCCTCCAAAGTATGCGGTACCGGTCGTTGTTGCGCCGCCATTGATGGTAAGCCCTCCGGTTTACGCGCCGGAGCCGATGGTCGAACTTGCAAGCGAGAGGAGCCCGCTCTGGAAGTACGAGAGTCCTGTGGATGTTGCCGAGAGAAAATCAACATTCGCGAAGTGCGAGGTTGATGAGGCAAAGATGCCGTTCTGCGCCCAGATGGGCGATGTTGTTGCGGCCACGAGCACGCCATAGTTGGCGCTAAATCCAAACGGATCGGCTTTGCCGGTTGCGGTTTGGTCCGGCGCACAACCGAATTTGCCGGAGCCGTCGTACGTCAGCACGTTGCCTGAGTTGCAGACGGCGAGTCCCGCGCCGTAGAAATTGGTTGAGGATGCGGTGGTGGTAAAGAAGGTCGAGGATGTTGCATTGGTGGTAGAAGAGTTTGTCGTCGTGAATGTCGAGGTGGTGGTGCTGTAGGCGAGGCCCGCGTCACCGCCAAGGGCTCCATAATCATTAAACTGGAGCGCGCCCGCAGTGCCGCCGGGGGATGACCCGCCACCACCGCAGCCGGTGCAGGTGCCCGTGACGGTGAGATCGCCCGCTATGGTGCCTCCCGAAAGGGGGAGGTAGTCGGCGACCGTTATGGTGTCGGGGATGTCGGCGTCGGTGAGGCCCGAGAGGCTGTGGACCGTGGAGTTGGAGATGGTCACGCCGTTGAGGTTGTTTATGACCTGCGAAAGCGCGGTGTTGTTGACCACGCCGCCCGAGGAGTACGAGGGTCCTGTCGGTGTATTGAGCGCCGAGTAAAGGTCGGAGCGCAAGCCGTTTATCTTGTTATCAAGTTCGCTCGAGGAGACCCCGGTAGTGGTGTACGCATACGTGTT
>CAZLHN010000033.1:0-5601 GCA_964559665.1 uncultured Candidatus Saccharibacteria bacterium | reverse complement strand
TGGTGGTGTTATAAGTATTTTTATTATTGTTCGTGACATTGTTGTTGGTGATGTTATTGATGATCGCCGGCGTCGAGCTCGCTGTGGCAATCTGCGACGGTGACGAGCTTTGCGTCGAGGTTATATTTTCCGGAGTTGCAGCATGTTCAAACAACGGGGCAAAAAGATTCGAAAATAGAGAAAAAGGATTCACTCCAAAAAAAGGCGACTCGATCTTTCCCGCTGCGGCCGACTGCTGTGCGGCATTATGCGAAGCGGCGCTCATGGCCGAGAGCCCGCCAGCGAGCACCATAAATAAAAGCAAACCGCCGAGCGTGGGAGCGACGAGCAACGGCCCTCTAAAAAAAGATCTGGTCGGCGCAGGGGCTGCAGGCAGAGCTATTTGCTTTTCCTTGTTTTCCTTCCGGATCACCCGCGAGAGCGTTTTTGCCTGGAGCTCCTTTATCTCGAGTGCCGCTTTTTTATAGGCCTCAACCGAGTCCTCGCGAATAGACCAGCCGTTGCCGCGGCGCTCGGCGACAAGCTCTCCGCTCCGGCACAAAGCGGCGACATACTCGGGAGCATATCCGAGCTTCTGCGCCGCTTCTTTTGATGTGATCCAATTACTGCCGGTCATAAAAATATTTTTGTATCTCAAAGAAATGGAGTCGGAGTGCTGCTGAGATAGCTTGATATTAAAAGAGATCTCAGCAAAACTCGCTAAAAGTAATCCACACTTTTTCTGATGGGGATAAAGGGCAAAAAATTTTAGGAAATTATTTGCTGTATCAACAGAGCTAATAATGCTTTGCTGGTCTTCGCAAAATGCTAAAAATATATTTTCTTACTGATTGGGCAATTGCCGAGAAAGCCTTATAAATGAAAACTCGGGTATCCGAGATACGTTGTAATATATAGATTCCGAATTTGTGCTATACTAGTGCGGTACATGTCGACTCCACACAGAGATCAGAATCGAGACACCTCCAAAAAAGCAGTTTCCGGAATACTCAGTCTGACCCGAAAGGGCGTCGGCTATGTTGCGTATGAAAATCACGAGGACATAGAAATTGATAATGTAAACCTCCTCGGAGCCCTCAATGGCGACATGGTCGAGGTCGCGCTTGTGTCCCTTTTCCCCCGCCCCAAAGGCAAAGTGGTAAAGATAGCTTCGCGAGCAAAAGAGGAGTTTGTTGCGACGCTCAAGACAAAGGACGGAAAGCTGGTCGCGATTGCGGACGACATAAAATTTTATAAACCCATCACGCTCTCCGGCGGGAGCAACTATGCAGAGGGAGAAAAGGTGCTCCTTCGATTGATCTCTTTTGACGGCGCGCACGATCCCGTCGGCTCTATCGTAGAGCACCTCGGCCGCGCGGGCGAGCATCGCGTCGAGATGAACTCGATCGTGCTCGAGCACGGTTTCCACACGCAGTTCCCCGAGGCGGTCGACGCCGAAGCGCGCGAGTATGAAAAAGAGCACGCAAAGAGTATCGAGGAAGAGGCGCCGAAGCGCGCGGACTTTCGCGGCACGCCGACATTCACTATCGATCCTGCCGACGCAAAAGATTTCGATGACGCAATTTCCGTTGTATCCCTCCCCAATGGCGAATACGAGATAGGCGTGCACATCGCCGATGCGACGTTCTTCTGCCGCCCGGGCACGGCTATCGACGACGAGGCGCAACGGCGCGGCACAAGCGTCTACCTGGTAGACGCGACCATCCCCATGCTCCCCCACGAGCTCTCGAGCAACATCTGTAGCCTCAAGGCCGACGAAGATAGGCTCGCCTTCTCGGCGGTGTTCCGGATGAATGATAAGGGCCACGTGCTCGCCCGCCGGTTTGAGAAGTCCATCATCCGCTCGCAAAAACGCTTTACATACGAAGAGGCGCAGGAGGTTTTGAATAAAGAACAAGGCGCGCTCTTGCCCGAACTTCTTATATTGCGCTCGCTAGCTCGCGTCTTGCGCAAACAGCGCGAGCACGAGGGCGCGATAGACTTCGGCGACAACGAGGTCAAGTTCGTGCTCGACGAGAACGGCAAACCCATTAAGGTGATCCGCAAGACGCGCATCGAGACGATGCTCATGATCGAGGAGTTCATGCTCCTCGCCAACCGCGAGGTCGCCTCTTTTGTCTCCGAATTGGCCAAGAAGCTGCCGGAGAAGAATTACGTGTTCCTCTATCGCATACATGATCAGCCGAAGGAGGACCGCATCGAGGAGCTCTCTATATTCGTCCGCGCGCTTGGATATGACTTTAATACCAAAAAGAAGAAGTCCGCCCACGATATCGCCAAACTCTTAAAAGATATCGCTGGCAAGCCCGAGGAGCACCTCATCCGCACCGCAACGCTGCGCTCCATGGCCAAGGCGATCTACTCGACCAAGAATATCGGGCACTTTGGACTCGCGTTCGAGTACTACACGCACTTTACGTCCCCCATCCGCCGTTATCCGGATATGCTTGCGCACCGCATACTCGCGTCGCATCTCGACGGCAAACCAATAACCCGCAACGAGTTCAGCAATTTAGAGAAGATGTGCATCGCGGCCTCCGCGCGCGAAGCCGAGGCCGTCGAGGCCGAGCGCGAGTCTATCCGCTACAAGCAGGTGGAGTTTATGAGCGGCAAGATCGGGCAAACGTTTGAAGGCGTCATCTCGGGCGTAACCGACTGGGGGCTGTATGTCGAGGAAAAAGAGTCGGCAGCCGAGGGCCTGGTGCGCGTGCGCACGATAGGCGACGATTTTTATAACTACTCGCAAAAGGAGTATGCGCTGATAGGCCAGCGCACAAAACAAAAATTCACCCTGGGTGACAGGGTGAAGGTGAAGCTGGTGGGTGCGGACTTGGGGGCCCGCACCCTGGATTTTGAACTCGTGCGCTAGGCGACAATCGGCATTCCACCGGCACGCAACAGATCGTACTGAGCGATGAGCTCTTGGCTGGGGAGCTCAAGCTTGTCGATGGGTTCCTTGGGATGACTCTTGTCGATCGGCTCACGGAACGCTTGCGTCCCGGTGTTGCTGCGCTCTACCCAATACCGGTAGTCGCCCGTATTGCAAGGCTTGCTGCGGAAATCGGTCATGGTGCGCCTCCTTGGCTTCAGGAAATGTGCGTTTCCACATATGTGGAAGCTTTATTTTTTATACTACAAAAGTTTTTATTTTGCCACTGCGAGGGCGTCTTCGAACCTGACCGAGAGTAGTTTAGAAACACCGTCGGAGCCCATCGTTACTCCATACAATATGCCCGCGCGGCCCATGGTCTCGCGGTTGTGCGTTATCAAAATGAGTTGCGACTTGCGCGAGAGATTCTCTATCATGTCGCCATAGCGGCGGCTATTTGCCTCGTCCAAGGCCGCGTCGGTCTCGTCAAGTATCAAAAACGGCGGCGGGTTCACCTGCGACATCGCGAATATAAGGGCAATAGACGTAAGCGCGCGCTCGCCGCCGGAGAGCATATGGAGACCCTTGATGCGCTTGTGCGGGAGCGACACTGAGATATCAATCCCCTCTTCTACTTCTTCGTCGACCTCTTCTTTGTCGTCGTCTCCGGAAGATATATCTTCGTCCCCAAGCATGCCGAGTGCGGCGGCCCGGCGTAGCTTCTTTTCCTTGACCACGCCGAGCATGGCGTTCCCGCCGCCGAACATCAGCTTAAAGTAGTTGTCGAACTCGCGGTTTATCTTGTCGATGCCGTCGGTAAACCGCGTCTCGAGCGTCGCAGTGAGCTCCTCAATCAAATGGTGCAGCTTTCCCGACGACGACTCGAGGTCGGCGAGCTCGCGGGCGAGGAACTGGTCGCGCTCGGTCGTCTCTTGATGCTCCTTCAACACTTCTTGCGAGTTGCCCGCGCCTATCTCCTCGAGCTTTATCTTCATGCGCTCGAGCTTGCGGCGCCTATCTTCCTGTTTGTTCCTATCTTCCTCGAGCATCTCGGACTCGGTAACTTCCTCATGCCCGTCGCGCACCAGGTAGGATTCGTACTCGAGCACTTCGCGACCGATAAGCGCTCCGGCCTCGGCCAGCTCGCCCTTAAAGGCCGCTTGCTCGCGCGCGATGATGTCGCGACGTGCCTTAAAGCCTGTAAGCTGGCTCTCCAGCTCGCTCCTGCGCGCCATCGCCTGAAACAGCTCGCGCTCCGCCTCGCGCGAGGCGTCCTTTTCGCTCTCGATAGAGCGGCGCAGCGAGCTCACGTCCTTTTGCACCTGCTCTTCTTGTGCGGCAAGAGTTGTGAGCTCGCTCTCCAGCTGCGAGCGCTTGCGGGCAAGCGCTTCGGTATCGGTATGCGATGGGTTTGCTTTGTCTGCGATGCGGCGCATAAACTCTTTTGCCAGGACCACCAGCGCATTGATGCGGCTCTTGAGGGTGTTGCCCTCGAGCGTCAGGAATACCTCAAGCTCTTCCTGCACTCGGCCGGCGAAGATCCGCGCCTCCGCCGCGGATACAGTACCCTGTTGCGTATCCTTGATGCGCGCATGCGCGGCAAGCTCGCCCTCGATGCGCCCCAGCTCGCGGCCTGCAGCGTCGCGCCGGAGAGCGAGCGCCCTGCCCTGCGCCTCAAGCTCGATCAACTCATGCGTGGACGCGTCTTTTTTGCCCTTGCCTGAGAGCTCGCGGCGGATATGTTCGATGCGCGACTCGAGTTCTTCGCGCTCGGCCTTAGGCGCGCTTTCCTCGTGGCTGACTTCCGCCCCGGCAACGCGCAGATAGACGCTTTCGCGCTTTAAATATTCGAGATATTTCTGCGCCAGGTCGTCGCGCAGGGTCTGAGCCTCCTCGATCTTTTTGACCTGTGATGCCAAAAACTTTAAATGCGGTACGAGCTCGCGCCGGAGCGCCTCCACTTCGCGCATATTCTCGGCAGTCTTCTCGAGCTTTCTTTCTGCCTCTTCTCGCTTATATAAAAAAGCGGTGAGCCCAAGCGCGTCCTCGAGCATCTCCCGCCGCTCGCGCGAAGATGCGGTCAGAATACGGTCCGCTTCGCCCTGCGAGATGATGTGATGGCCCGATGCGCCGATGTTCGCCTGCGCCAAGAGCTCCGCGATGTCGCGCAGCCTCACCTGCGAGCCGTTTAAGAGATAGTCGTTGCCGCCGTCGCGGTACACGACGCGCTCGATGGCGACCTCGTCGAAGTCGAGGTTGAGCGCGCGGTCGGAGTTGTCGAAGATAAGCTTGACCGAGGCCCGGCCCGCGCGCGGGGTCGATTGCGAGCCGTTCCAGATCATGTCCTCGCCCTTGCGGCCGCGCATGCTTTTCATCGACTGCTCGCCGAGCACGAAGCGGAAGGACTCGGCGGTGTTGCTCTTGCCCGAGCCGTTTGGCCCGACGATAGCAGTGATGGAAGAAGCGAACTCCAAAGTGGTCTTTTTGGCAAAAGACTTGAATCCCGAGAGCTCGATGCTCTTTAATCGCATGGGGTTATTTTACCACCCCTTTGCTTCAAGGGCGTTGCGGGCTGCGTCCTGCTCGCCTTCTTGCTTGCTTTTGCCTTGGCCTTTGGCGAGCAGCGTGTCTTTTACGTAGACGCCTATCACGAATTGCTTGTCGTGATCGGGACCAGTTTCATTAATGACCGAGTAATAGGGCGTCGAGCCCTCGGTTTCCTGTGCGCGCTC
>CAZLHN010000032.1:0-7652 GCA_964559665.1 uncultured Candidatus Saccharibacteria bacterium | reverse complement strand
CTTGAGGTGGTAGCTCCCGCAAGGGATTGGAGGTTCGAGTCCTCTCCTGGGCACATGACCAAAAACGGCACCTGCGTGCCGTTTTTGCGTACATGTGCCCAGGAAGCAAAGTGCGGGGCACTTTGCGTGAGGACGAGAAGGCCGGAGCGCGACGGCGCGAGGCGGGGTCGCGGAACTTTTCAGCAGAAAAGTATCTGTGACCGAGTCCTCTCCTGACGAGAAAATTCAACTTGTGGCCACAAAAATCCTTATTTTGAGTACCCATTGACACTATTGACTTTTATGGTATTTGGGTGTATACTATATATCGAACAGTTAGCCTCATTCCGAGGCTTTGAAAAGGGGATTCCCATGAACGTATATACGATGTACCTGCACACTGCTTGGGCCTTCGGCTTTGTCGGCCACGTCAGGACGCTCTCCAGCAAGTGGTGGGACGAGTCAGTCTTCGGGAAGAAGGCCGATGCGGCTTTGAGCGTCAGCGATCTTTGCTGGCCGCTCAGCTTCACCGACGAGGAGATCGAGGACATGCAGCGTCATTCTGCGACAAGCGTCGCAGAGCATCGCCGGCGTGAACGGGAGATCGAGTTCTACGGGTACGATCACCGTATCCCGTGGTACGAGCAACCCGATGGTAGCTCGGCGCTCCTCGCGCTTCCGGACGGCAAGTACGATCGGATGTTCCAGACCACCTAGAATACAACCGCTTCACTGCAGAGACCGCTTTAGCGCTCTCTCGGTGAGGCGGTTTTCTGTTACAACTGTATCTTCGGATACTGCGGCGGCTGCGTGCAGGCTGCGCAGGCGGTATTTGCCGCCACTGTTGCGGACTTGCTGAACCAGTCGGCGAGATTTTTTGTATCGCTCGTGTAGTCGCTTGAATCGAGCACGATGACAGCCACGCGGCGGTTAACCCCGTCTACCGGCATCGAGAATACCGACACCATCGTATCCTGCGCCGGCGTCGTGTGGCCCACCTTGCCGCCCACGAAGGTCGTGAGGTCAGAGAACTCGTTGAAGTTCTGGAGGGTGTAGCTCGAGCCGTCGTCGGCGACGATGGTCTTTTGCGGCACGCGCGTTATCTTCCAGACGAACGATTTTTTATTCGCTAGATACACTGCTAGCCGGTATAAATCTTCCGGCGTTGATACATCCTGGGGAGACACGCCGCTCGCGTCGGCGAACGTGGTCGAGGCCATGTCGAGCGCCTTGGCCTGGCTGTTCATCGAATTGACGAATCCGCGCGTGCCGTAATACTGCGCCAGCGTATCGGCGATGTTGTTGTTGGACTCCATCAGGAGGGGATAGAGCAGGTCTCCTATCACAAATGTCTCGGGCACTGTATCGGTCGCGACGGCGATGTCCGAGAGCTCTCCCTGCGGCACCACTATCTTATGGTCGAACATGATCGTCTCGTTGGCGATAAGCGCGGTCATAAGCTTGGTAACGGATGCTATCGGGCGCTGTACGTCGGCGTTCTGCTCCGCGTACACGTCGCCGGTGTCGACGTCTGCAACCAGATATGATGCGGCTGATATCGCCGGCAGCGGCATACTGCTCAGCATGAGCGGGGGCGCCGATGTCGCGGCGCCCGTGTCGTAGACGAAGACGCTCGTGCCGCGATCGGCGAACGCGTAGACCTTTGCCGCGTCGTCGGTGCTGAGCCGGATGCAGCCGCCGGAGTAGCTTGATGCGACCGGCGTGCCGTCGGCGTAGGTCGGCCATCCATGGATAAAGTAATTGCCGAAGAATTGCATGCTGTAGGGCATGTTGACCTGCTCGCCGTAATTGAAATGATTTTTCTCCTTGGTGAGCACGTTGTAAAAGCCGCTCGGCGTCTCATATGGGGTGCCGGGTTTGCCCTTGGTCAATATCGGGTAGGTAGCCGTGGCGACGCCATCCTGGTAGAGGTAGAGCTCCATATTCACGAGATCGGCGGCGATAAATTTGCCTTCCGCCGGCACCGCGCTCGCGATCGAGAGTGAGTTGATCACCCGCTGCGGCGTCGTGCTCGAAAGGTCCGCCGCGGCCACCGGCTCGGGTTGTGGCGCGGTGGTCGGCGCAGCGGCCTCAACCGAGGGTGCCAGCTTGGGTACCGGAGGCATCGAGCGGTACAGCGTGTACGCGAGCCCATAGTAGCTCCCCGCGCCCACAAAAAAGCACAGAGCCATGATCTTGAAGAAAAATCCAAAGCCTTTCCAGTCAAACGAGTGGTCTACGCGCATTAATCAGTATTGTACGATGCTTTTTGCGCGGCGGCGGCGCACGGTACAATATAACCGTGAAGTTTCGCGATATTGGCGTCATTTTTTTGGGACTCGCAATGACGATCCTCCTTATCGCCAACTGGCTTATCGTGCGCGGCATGCTCCCGTTCACCGAGGCCGACGCGCAGACGCTTGTATCCGGAGCATTCGATTATGAGGTACTCTATACCGGCAGCGGGTTCGTGCCGGATTATCTTTCCGTCCCCATAGGCTCGCGTGTGGCGTTCCGCAATGCGGCGACCTCGACGCCTTTGTGGGTTGCCTCGGATCCGTACCCTGGCCGCACCGACTATCCAGCGCTGGATGCCCAACAGGACTACGGTCCCGGCGCGACATACATATTCACGTTCGACCAAAGCGGCACGTTCGGCTATCACAATCAGGAAGTCCCCATTGATGACGCCACCATCAGCGTGGTCGACCCCAACAACCCGGTGCCGGACATATCAAAAACCCAGGAGCGCCAGCAAGCCGTCCGCGACAAGCTGGTCGCGATGCTCGTGCCGGGCGATCCCAACTCCATCTTTACCGTTATAGATGCGATAGACGCAGACACGGTTCTCTCGCTCGATTGCCACGACATCGCGCACGACCTGGGACACCGCGCATACGAGCTGTACGGATTTTCGGGCGCGATGACCTACAGCAACCCCGAACGCGTGAACCACACCTCGGTGATGGATGTCTGCGCCGGCGGCTACGTGCACGGCATTTTGGAAGAGGCGTCCTTGCATGACCATAACTTCGGCGACAACCCCGGAGCGCTGTGCGAGAACGTGCCGAGCAGCAATAAGGCGGGCTGCTACCACGGCGTCGGGCACGCGCTGATGTTCTTCAACAATCGCGATATCCAGGCGTCGCTTGATGGCTGTAGAAAGCTCGACAACGTCAACGATGCCTCGAGATGCTTCGAGGGAGTGTGGATGGAAACATTCTGGGGCAACACCGAGCACTCCGGCCCCGGCACGCTCGGCTGGGACTTGGACAAACCGCTCGACCCCTGCATACAGACGCAGCCCGACGCCAAGCCTGCTTGTTTTATCTACGCGTCCTTCGGCTATCTGCGCACGCATGTGCGTGACTACGCGGGCGCCGTGCGGCTGTGCACGCAAAGCGAACTAGATGGAAGCGATACGTCCTATTGCCTCAAGGGCGTGGGAATCACGATGGTCACGCACTTTAAGGCGACGCATCTCGAGCAGTCGGAGGCTCTGGTCGCCGGGCTCACGGTGGACCAAAAGCACGGATTTTACGAGGGAGTCATCGGCTACGCGCGGCTCTCCGGAGTGAGCGAAACCGAGCTTGTCCGGACGTGCGCAGCAATGCAGACGGACGCCAGCATTTGCGCGGCCGCGCTTGAGGATAGCAAGTGAGCGATGATTAGATATACTATAGGCACATGAACAAATTATTTTTAGGGCTTCTGGTTTTTGTCCCTATTACCGTTATCGCGCAGATGAGCGGCATCTCCGCCGGGGCGCTGTTCTTCCTTGCCGCTATCGCCATCATTCCGCTCGCTAAGTACATCGGCGAGGCGACCGAAGAGCTGGCTGGCCGCACGGGCCCCGCACTCGGCGGATTCCTCAACGCGACGTTCGGCAACGCAACCGAGATAATCATCGGACTCTTCGCGCTCAACGCGGGGCTGATCGAGGTGGTGAAGGCATCCATCACCGGCTCCATTGTCGGCAACCTGCTCCTGGTGCTCGGCATGGCGGTATTTTTTGGCGGCATTAAGCGGGAGAAGCAGACCTTCAGCGCCACTGCGGCAAAGGCCGCGGGCTCCACTCTGCTGCTCGCGGTAATCGCGCTCGTCATCCCCGCGATATTCCTTATCACCGCGCCGCAGTCGGGCCCGGTCGTAGAGACACTTTCTATTTTTGTCGCGATCATCATGATAGGAGCGTACTTGGCCAATCTGCTCTTTACGCTCTACACGCACAGCCATCTGTATCAGGATGTCGAGAAATACGACCCCAAGTGGAGCGTGCCAAAAAGCATTATCATCCTTCTGGTTTCCACGCTGTTCGTCGCGTGGATGAGCGAGATACTCGTGGGCTCGATCGAGCCGCTTGTCGCAAGCTGGGGATGGACGGAGCTCTTCATCGGCGTCATCCTCATCGCCATCATCGGCAACGCAGCGGAGCACGTCTCGGCAATCACCGTCGCCGTCAAAAACCGCATGGACCTGGCGCTCCAGATATCGATCGGCTCCGCGATACAGATAGCGATGTTCGCGGCTCCCGTGCTGGTGCTCGCGAGCCTCTTCTTCCCGGTCCACATGGGGCTCGTGTTCAACACCTTCGAGCTTGCGGCGATCATTTTCTCGGTATTCATCGTCAACGCGATCGCGGAGGACGGCGAGAGCAACTGGTTTGAGGGCGTGCAGCTCTTAGCCGCCTACGCGATAATAGCGGTCGCGTTTTTCTTCCATCCGTAGGCCAAATCTGCTATAACAAGCTGGCATGGTGCCTATGGTGTAAAGGTTAACACTCGAGTTTGTGGAACTCGCAATCTGGGTTCGATTCCCAGTAGGCACCCAAGATGACATTCGTGCTCTTCGGCGCAACGGGGGACTTGGCGCAGCGCAAAATCATGCCGGCGCTCCTCGCCCTGTTCGCCCGTGATGCGTTAGGGGACGGGACGCGCATCGTCGCATTTTCCCGCCGGCCATGGAGTAATGCCGAGTATCGCGAGTTTATACAGCCGTCACTCAAGTCCTTGGCATCCGAGGTTGTTGAGCAATTTCTGCAAAAAGTTTCATACGTGCAGGGCACGTTCGACAACACGGCAGGGTTCCTCGCGCTTAAAGAAAAAATCGGCGGGGATGCCGCGCTGTATCATCTAGCCGTCCAGCCCGAGTTCTACACAGAAATTGTGGAGCAGCTTGGGAAAGCAGGCCTCACGGGGGCGCTGATGATAGAAAAGCCCTTCGGCCACGATTACGCTTCGGCGCAGATGCTCGAGCGCACGATAGAAAAGTATTTTCCGCCAGAGCATCTGTATCGCGTCGACCATTATCTCGGCAAAGAAGGGCTCGACGCACTGCTACTGCAGCGCATGCGAGATACTGATTTTGAGAAGTCGCTTACTCAAGCACGTGTTGCGCGCGTGACAGCCAGGATACTGGAGAGCCTCGGCATCGAGGGGCGCGGCGAGTTTTATGACGCAACGGGCGCGCTCATGGACGTGGGGCAGAGCCATGCGCTTGAGATGCTCGCGACCATGCTGATGGAGCTGCCGCCGGAGCACTCGCAGATACCCGCCGCGCGCGCCGTCGCACTTGAGGCGCTTGGGGTCGACGATGCCGCTCCGGCGCTGCGCGGCCAGTACAAAGGCTATATGGGCGAGGAGGGTGTGAGTATGGATTCCGACGCGGAGACCTATTTTATGATAGGCGCGGTAAGCAGCGTGCCACGCTGGCAAGGCGTGCCGCTCCTGCTTGAAGCGGGGAAGGCGCTGAGGGAAAAGAGGAGCGAGATAGAAATATCTTACAAAGATGGCACAAGCCGAGTGTTTGATATGGAAGTTCCGCGCACACGCGACGCATATGAAGTCCTTATCGAAGCCGCCCTTGCCGGAGACCGCTCGCGTTTCCCCGGCATGCGGGAGGTGCTTGCATCGTGGGTCTTTGCCGAGGCTGCTGCCAGGCGCCTCAATGAAACGCCGCTTCTTCTGTACGGCACCGGCGGCGACGGTCCCGCTACGTAGTGCTAGACTATTTTCATGCCGCCTAGGAAACGACATCAGCATCCGCTCGAAGAGGCTTCGTTTGCCATCACCAATTGGATCGGCTCGGTCCAGTCTCTTGTCGTGCACACGATCCTCTTCGTCGGCAGTTTTGCCGCTGTCCTTTTTAACCTCATTGCGTTCGACCGAATGCTGCTCGTCCTCACCACCGTACTCTCGCTCGAGGCTATTTATCTCGCGATATTCATCCAGATGAGCCTCAACCGCACGCGCGAGAGTTTGGCCGGGGTAGAGGAGGACATCGACGAGATCCAGGAAGACGTGGGCGAGATCCAGGAAGACGTCGGGGAAATCCAAGAGGATGTCGATGAGATCCAGGAGGACGTCGACGAGCTCCAAGGGGACTTGCTTGAAGAGATAGAAGACGATACAAAGAGCGTATGATTATCCAAAAGACGCGGGGATTTTTTGCCGAGTTCAGGAACTTTGCCGTTAAGGGCAACGCCTTCGATCTTGCGATCGCGGTCGTGATAGGCAATGCATTCAGCGCAATAGTGAACTCGCTCGTGGCCGACATCATTACGCCGCTCTTGGGGCTGCTTACCGGCAACGTCGACTTCAAGGCGCTGGCGTGGACTATCGAGCCGCAGGTCGTCGTGCATTACGGCACGTTCGTGCAGGCTATCTTCAATTTCCTTATCATCTCGTTCTCGATATTCATCGTCTTTAAGATGCTCACCTCCGCGCGCAAACGCGTCTTTAAAGAAGGAGAGAAGGCCGTCCCGCCGGACGAAAAACCTCCCCAGGAACGCCTGCTCGAGGAGATCCGCGACCTGCTCCGGGCCCGCCAGCCAGCTCAGGAGCCCAATAAGTGATATACTGGACGCATGCCTGAAGAAACAACAGCCAAAAAGTTCGAGGTCTCTCCGTCTGTCGCTATTCTGGTTTCCGGGGTACTCATTGCGGGCGCCATCCTTTTTGTGAATATGCATCCGGCGCAGCCTGCTGTCGCCGACGCTGGCACCCAATTGCCGACAAGCGCCAATGTCCCGGCACCGAATGCGGGCGACCACATCATCGGCTCCTTAAGCGCGCCCATTGTGCTTGTGGAGTATTCCGACTTCCAATGCCCCTACTGTCAGATGGTCTACCCGACCTTAAAGCAGCTTGTGAGCGAGTCTAACGGCCAGATCGCCTGGGTATACCGCGAGTTCCCACTGACCTCGATCCACCCGCAGGCGCAGCCGGCCGCGCTCGCCGCCGAGTGCATCTCCCACGAGCTCGGCAATGACGCGTTCTGGAAGTTCGCCGACACGATATTCGCCGACCAGACCAAGATGAGCCCGGCATACTACGCGCAGCTGGCGGCGCAGTTGGGCGCCGATCCCACCACATTCTCCAAGTGCGTATCGTCCGCACAGTACCAGAGCGTGCTCGACCAGGGCACGCAGGAAGCCGAAAGCAACGGGGGTAACGGCACGCCCTTTACGGTCATAGTCGGAGGCGGCACACAGGTGCCTGTCGTGGGCGCGCAGCCGATCGCCAACTTCGAGTCTGTAATAAACGCGATCAAGGCACGTCAATAAGTGCAAGCAGTGGATTTATAAAATTATTTTCATAGACATATGGGAAGCATGTTTGAAGGGTCTCAGGGCGTATGGCTAAGGCGCGGCATCGTGGCCGCCGTTCTTATGC
>CAZLHN010000031.1:0-7851 GCA_964559665.1 uncultured Candidatus Saccharibacteria bacterium | reverse complement strand
CCTATCTTATATTGCACGGCGGTTCAACTCCGCCCACTTCCACCAGTTACAACAGAGCGCCCTCATGGGCGCTTTTGTTTTTGGGAGTATTTGCTATCATCTCCATCAGCCGTTCCACACAGGACCCAGAGCGGTCCAGAAAGGATAGCGTGTCACATCAGCAGGAACTGCCGTTTCCGGGCGGATCGCTGGTGGTTACCAGGCATGCCCTCGATCGCTTCATTGAGCGCAGTCCCAACCGCATTCTTCCCTCCAACGTGTTGAAAGTGCTCGCCAGGCTTCTCGAAGAGGCCGAACCCGATAAAGGAGTATCCCCTTTGTCGAGGGTACGGAGCATTTTCAACAATAATTTTAAGATCGCGGAGTATTGGAAGAGTTCGGGGTGGCGCTTCGTGATCGTTCGAGAGCGTAATGTACCCGTATTGGTCACGGTAAAGCGGATATACAAATAGGCCGCGGCGCTTGCGCCGCGGCTTCTCTTTTTTTGGATCACTTACCGCTACTGCCCAGTCGGAGGAGGCGTCGAGGTGTCGGGGCTGCCAGCTGCGCCGCTGGCGTTGCCGCTCGTGCTGCCTCCGCTTGAGTTATCGGATGGCAGCGTTACGTTGATGTTTGCTCCCCCATTGGAGGTCGCGGGCGCCGGGGTTGCAGCTGCAGGTCCGTAGTAGCGCATCCATACAAAGCCGCCCACGACTATGACCGCGATAAGAATGACGATCGCGACAACCCATCCGCCGCTGTCGCTATGTTCGACGACTGTCTTTTCGACCGTCGTACCATTCGGCGTATCTATTACTGTTGCCATACATAAAAAGTAAGTTAATAAAGCTCAAGGCTATAGCAGATTGCATGAAGCACTCATGAGGCAGGCTGAGGCGACAGGACACATCAAAAAACTCCCCGCGGGGAGTTTTTTGATGATATAAGGCCAGGATTCTTATTTCCCCTTCATGCGGGCCGCAATGTGGAAGCTCATATAGGCAAGGTAGGTCGTAACCGCCACGCCGAACCATGAGAGCCAGACCGGCACGTCCCAATCCCCCAGCTGCAAGTCGGCGCCGGTGAAGATCCTCCAGAGGTGCGCGAAGGCAACGAGGGTAAAGATCACGCCGGCGACGAAGATATAGGAGCGCTCGCGCATGGCCGGGATCTTGCCCACATGCCAGGCATAGTGGACGAGCATGATAAAGAGGGCGATGTCGAAAATGAGGTTCGGGAGCAGCATGTCGGAGGTGACCGTCATGCCGAAGAACGCTATCCCGTGCAGGTGCTGCTGGGAGAACCAGAGCAGCCAGAGAAAATCCGCCGCCACGAGCCCTGCGGCGAACTTTGCGACCTCGTGTAATGAGCTGTTTTTCATAGAAACTATCAAAGAGCACGCTTATCTAATATAAACACCATTGTATCCCATAAAAACAAGTGTCCAGGGGCTTTTACACAGGTATCCTGAAGCAGCCCTATATGCCGCGCGTATATATAGTATCGTATAGGCATATGCATACACGATATATTGTCAGCGCTCTGGCAGCCGCAGCCGCGTTCTTTTTATTTATCACGCCCGCTTTAGCAAACACGACCAATCTTTCTTTTGATCCCAGCTACGCCGCGCAGCCGTTCTCCTTTCTATGCAAGCCGTACAAGCTCGCTTTCCAGGCGGGCGACCACTATGTGCCGCAGAACGGCCCGTGCGTATATACCGTGCCATCGACCGTGTTGGGTAACAAGAGCATAGCCCTCTACAAGGGCACGCCGGGTAACGCCACCTTCGTGGCCGGCGACCAGGTCAGCGGCTCTCCGACCCGCGTGCAGGAGGACACCAACACCTTCGGCTCGCCGCTCCAGGACCAGAACTATTTTGCGGTGATATACGGCTACGGCTCTCCTGCCGAAGCAGCACTCTACGATACCGCCTTCCGCACGGGCTCAAGCACCAACACGCTCCCGCCTGGCGGCAATTATGCGCTCGTCACCTGGAAGTGGGGCGGCAAGCCTGCAAGCGAGTACGAGCCGGTCATCCTCGTGCCCGACACGCTCGACTCGTGGCAGAACGACAGCGGCCTCGTGCTCGACCCGGTCTTCCATATCTATCAGGACCTTATCGACACGTTCACGGCCAACGGCTACGTGCTCAACCAGAATTTCTTTACCTTCCCGTACAACTGGCAGGACTCAAATATCCTCACCGCGCAGGCGCTCCAGGCCAAGATTGCCAGCGTTAAGGCTACCTGCGGCTGCTCGCTCGTCAACATCATCGCGCACGGCATGGGCGGGCTCATCGCGGAGCAGTACATCGGCGGAGGCACCTACCAGAACGACGTCGACCAGCTCGTGATGCTCGGCACGCCGCTTGAAGGCACGCCTGCGGCATACCAGGCATGGGAGGGCGGCAAAATCTCTTTTGGCTCGCCGCTTTCAGACGGCTTGGCGCAGGTCTTCCTCGGCGCTGCGGCAAAGGACAGCGGCTTCTCGAGCGTGTTCGACTATATCCACAACAAGCCGGTTCTTTCCTTCCAGGAACTGCTCCCGACGTATGACTATCTCTACGACAATAGCTTCAACTCCTTCACCTACCCGACCGGCTACCCGCGCAATACCTTTATCGAAAACCTCGTATCGAGCATCGGGTTCAACGTCTTCAACCAGGTGCGGGTGAACACCGTCCTGGCCGACGACGGCTTGTTCCAGACGCCGAGCTTCTACACCGTTCAGCCTTCGACCCAGCCGCCCCTATGGCCGGAGGGCGAGATAACGCAGACCTTCACCGACTCGGGCGACGGCATGGTGCCCAGAGCCAGCATCGAGAACTACGTCGGCAGCGCGGATCACGAGTTCACCACCGACCACCGCTCGCTCCCGACGGTTGCGGAGAGCTACGTGTTCAATCTCTTCAACAACAAGGCGCCGCTGCCTGCCATCACGACCTCCTACCCGGTGAGCTGCGTGCTCTTCCTCACCACCACCGCGCCGTCGGACATGCAAATCACCGATCCCAACGGCAACCGCCTGGGCAAGAACTTTGCCGACAACAGCGTATTCCATGAGATAGGAAATTCTGTCTATTCCGGCTTCAACAACTCTCCCGAGTACGGCATCGTGGTCAACCCCATCAACGGCATCTACCAGATCCGCACGCAAGGCAACGGCAACGGGAGTTTTAGCGTCAATGCATCGGACGTGTGCGGCCAGGGCGTAGTTGCCACCAGCACCGCGCCGACCACGACGACGCCGGGGCAGCTCATCGGCCTCCAGCTCACGGTCGCGACAACCACGCAGACGCTCACGATCGCATCGCTCGACATTAATCCGCCGGCGGTCGTGATAAACAGCCCGCAGAACAATCACGCGTACTTCCAGAACGCCACGACCAGCGTCTCCGCGACCTTCATCGACCCGGAGAACTCCCCCATTGGCACCAGTACTTACAGCCTCAACGGCACGCTCATCAATCCCGCGCAGGTTCTCAACTTCGCCAACCTCCCGCTCGGCACATCTACGCTCGTTGTCTCGGCGACCGACGTGTTCGGCAATACGGGCTACGGCACCTCGTCCTTCTCGGTCGTCACTCCCCCGCCGCCGCCTGACACCGGCGCTCCGGTTATCACCATCGCAAGCCCGCTGAACAACGGTTCGTATCTCAGCACGGCGAGCGCGAGCGTGTCGGTCACCATTACCGACCCGGAACACTCCGCTATAGCCGGGAGCACCTATAAACTCAATGGCGCTTCGATAAACCCCGCGCAGCCGATCGTATTCAGCACGCTGCCGCTTGGCACATCTACGCTCGTTGTCTCGGCGACCGACGTCTTCAACAACACCGGATATGCCACGAGCAGCTTCCTGGTTAAGACGCCGCCGGACACCGGCGCTCCGGTCATCACGATTGCCGCGCCACAGCAGGGCCACAGCTATCTCACGACTGACACAGTGGTGCCATCGGTCACTATCACCGATCCGGAAGGCTCGGCTATTCCGACCAAGACCTACAAGTTCAACGGCGCTGCGGTAAATCCGGCGCAGGCGCTGCCGTTCAGCACGGCCCCGACAGGCTCGAATACGTTTGTAGTCTCGGCGACCGACTCTGCGGGCAACACGGGCTACGCTACGAGCACCTTCACCATCACGGCGCCGGTTGCCTCGGGCACAGGCGCATGCGCAGTGGCGCTTAAGTCTAGCGGCGCAGGCACAGTGACGCTCGCGGGCTCGACCCAGATCAAGGGCACCAACTGCGGCGTACAGGTCAACTCCAACGCGAGCGGCGCGGTCAACATCAGCGGGAGCGCCAAGATAACCTCGACTAAAAACTGCGTTGTCGGCACCGTCTCCAAGTCCGGAAGTGCCTCCATCTCCCCGGCCGCGGTAAGCTGCTCGGCTGTGGCGGATCCGTTCGCTTCGCACGCCAAGCCGGCCGTCGGCGCGTGCACGCAGACGAATTACACTCTCGCCCAAAATAACAAGGCTACGATTAATCCTGGCGTATATTGCGGCGGCATTACAGTAGACGGCTCTGCACAACTCACGCTCAACCCGGGCATCTATATCCTCAATGACGGCGACCTTAACGTGGCCGGGAGTGCCTCAGTAACTGGCAGCGGCGTTTCGCTCTTTATGACAGGCGCTGGGGCCGGCCTCACGCTCGCGGGTTCGGGCCACATCACCATCACCGCACCAACCAGCGGCACAATGGCGGGCTTCGCGATATTCCTCGACCCAAGCAACGCCAACGGCACGCCGCTTGCAGCAACTACGCTCGCGGGCTCGGGCATACTCTCGGCGCAAGGTGTCATCTATCTCCCCCGCCAGCAGTTCAGCGTTGCGGGTAGCGCAACCGACGCAGTAACGGCCTTCACCGCGGTGGTTGCAGACACCTTCAACATCGCAGGCTCGCCGACACTGACCTTCAGCATCCCGACGGGCTCAAGTGCGATCCCGGTCCCGCCAGGCTTGTAGAAGTTCAAAATAGTCCGCTAAAACAAAAAGGAGGCGTCAATTGCGCCTCCTTTTTGTTTATGGTTGTATGCCGCCATGCGCCTATACGCTATTTTTGCATTGGTCGGCATACTCTTCTTTTCTTACGGAGTCTCAACCACCTTTGCCAACACTACTAACCGTTCATTTGACCCATCATATGCTCTGCAGCCTTTTGCATTCTCCTGCAATCCATACAAATTGCCGTTCCAAACAGGCCTGCACTATGTGCCCCAGAGCGGTCCGTGTACCTTTTCAATACCGTCGGGCATAACCGGTATCAAAACTATTGCGGTCTATAAAGGCACGCCGGGCAACGCGACCTTTGTGGCTGGCGGCCCACTGGCAGGGTCTCCCACGCTCGCACAGGAAGACAACGTCAATTTCGGTATCCCCTTGCAGGATCAAGATTATTTCTCGGTGGTGTATGGATACGGTTTGGCAACCGAGGCCGCGCTTTATGACACCGCCTTCCGCACGGGCTCAAGCACCAACACGCTCCCGCCTGGCGGCAATTATGCGCTCGTCACCTGGAAGTGGGGCGGCAAGCCTGCAAGCGAGTACGAGCCGGTCATCATCATCCCTGGCATCTTGGGCTCTTGGCAAAAGAATGGTGTGTGGGTGCTCGATCCCATTACCCACATCTACGACAATTTGATAAACACCTTCCTGGCTAACGGCTACATCGATGGCAAGACGCTCTTCGAGTTCCCCTACGATTGGGAGGAGCCCAACGAGGTGACCGCATCTCTTCTTGCCAATAAGATCCAGGAGGTTAAACAGATCTGCGGCTGTACGCACGTAAATCTGATAGGCCACTCGATGGGCGGGCTTGTGGCATCGCAGTACATAGAGAGCGATCAATACCAAAACGACGTGGACCAGCTCTTTTTGGTAGCCACCCCACTTGAAGGTTCGCCCAAAGCGTACAAAGCGTGGGAAGGGGGCGAGGTGGATTTTGGAGGCAACGTTCAAAACGCTTTTATGAACTTTAAATTTTCCTTAGCCGCAAGAGAGAACGGATACGCTAACGTATTTGATTACATAAGGGGTAAACCCATCGAGTCAATTCAGCAATTACTTCCAATCTATAGTTATCTTTTTGATCCCGACTTTAATATATTGCCCTATCCCGACAAGTCTCCGATAAATGGATTCCTGGAAACACTAGTAAATAATTTTACTACAAAAGTTACCAATAGGGTTCGTCTTACAACTATTCTTGCCGATACGCAGAAGAACAATACGCTAAGCGGGTTTCAGGTTAAACCTTCTACCATGCTTCCGGAATGGCAAGACGGCGAGCCTACGCAAGAATTGCTCGATACCGGCGACGAGACCGTACCGCGCACAAGTATTGAGGATGTGATCGGTACGGCGGATAAGGAGTTTGATGGTACTGATCATCTTGGCGTTGCTTCGACGAGTACGAGTTATATTTTCAAGCAGCTAAATAATGAAGACCCTTCTACCATTATTGGGAAAATATATCCAACTAACGTTCCTCTCTTGCTCATCTCTCCCCTATCTCCTGTCGACATACAGGTTACTGCTCCAGATAGTAAAAGATTAGGAAAGGATTTCACAAATAATACAGAGCTGAATGAAATACCCAACGCATTTTACTCGGGGTTCAATACCGAGGATGAATATGCCGTCATACTAAATCCACAACCAGGGGCATATAGTGTAAAAACCATAGGCACAGGCAATGGCGGTAAATATACTCTCGTCGCAGATTATTTCAGTGGTACGACAACTACCGAAGCAGAAATTGTGGGTTCCACGACGCTTATGCAGATTATTGGACATACAGTATTACTGTCTTCTACTGCTGCCGTTAGCATCAATATCGATGTTCCTCCGCCGCCCACAGATACACAGGCGCCAATTATCACTATCACCAGCCCACAAGCGAGCAAGCAGTACACACATGCCGATACTATAAAAATTACAGCTACAATCAGCGACAAATCCCCTATTGCAACTACTACCTATACGTTTAACGGCAAGCTGGTCAGTTCTTCTACGCCTATTTCACTCGCTACGGTGCCACTCGGGACCTCAACACTAACTATCCTTGCAAAGGACAGCTTTGGCAATGTGGGCTCCAGCAGTGTCTCCTTCCAGATCGTTGCGACACCCGAGAGCTGCAAGGCGGATATCGCTCTAGCGTATAAGAATAAGTGGATAAGCAAAAAGGCCATCTATGACAGCCTGCTGGCTGATTGCGACAAGCTCAACCCATTGTTTGCAAACCGCGACACATGGAACAAAATTCCGGCCCTTAAGAGGGACAAAAAGACCCAGCAGTCACTCACAAGTGCGCTCAACTCTATAAAGTCCTTGTGTGACGATCTGGACAAGTGGATAAAGGATAAGAGCAATAGCAAAGACGCGCTACAATTACTCAATCAGAATCTACAATGGTTCAGAAATCACGATCTATAAATCTGTTTTGGCATGTTTTAGTTCTCATATGCTTACTATTTTGTGCTTTAGTAGTAAGTCTATGGACAGAAGCTCCTTTTGAAATTTTCTTGAAAACCTCCCTACCTTATCAGGGGTCTGGAGGGTTTTTCGACCTCGACATTTCAAGTGCACTCCTTGGAATAATACTATCTTGGGTATTCCTAAGTTCTATTATATTGGCAACTCTCGGAGGTAAATTGGATCATATATTTTCGGGTATACTCCTTTTATTTTCATTCTTTCTTTTCTCACAATCTGGGAACCCAAGCTCTAGTGTATATTTAAGTCTGATTATAATTGCAATCCTAGGAAACATTATTGGATTTGGATTAAAATTCGCTCGGCAAGGGTTTTTTAAGAATAGTTGGATTGGGAGATAAGAAAAGCCCGCGGATTGCTCCGCGGGCTTGGTTT
>CAZLHN010000030.1:0-7870 GCA_964559665.1 uncultured Candidatus Saccharibacteria bacterium | reverse complement strand
TAAAGCTGTAGCCGCGGCGCTTCGGAAGTTTCTTCAGCTCCTCGCGGATGGCAGGCATTATAGAGTGGCCCGCGCGAGCCTTTTGGCCCTTGGTACCGCGGCCGGATGTCTTGCCGCGGCCGCCTCCGCGGCCGACGCGCTTCTCTTTTTTGTTGGGGGTTGCCCGTTTGAGTTCGTTGAGTTGCATGGTGGTTGATTTATGCTTTGAGCGATTTGAGCGCCTCTATAGCAGCACGCGCGTTGTTAAGGCCATTCTTGCTGCCCGAGTGCACCTTGGCGATGATGTTGGTGATGCCGGCGAGCTCGAGCACAGGGCGCACCGATGAGCCCGCAACGAGTCCGCGGCCGTGTGCCGGGATAAGCATCACGCGAGACGCATTGAACTTGGCCTCGACGTCGTGCGCGACGGACATATCCTTGCGTAGCGCCACGGTGATCATGTGCTTCTTTGCATCGCGCACCGCCTTGTCGATCGCGAGCGTGGTATCCCCCGCCTTGCCGACGCCTACGCCGACTTTGCCCTTTTTGTTGCCGATGATGACCGAGACCGAGAAGGAGAAGCGGCGGCCGCCTGCAACCACGCGGGCTACGCGGCGGATGTTGATGATGCGCTGGTCATACTCGCTCTTGCGCTCCGGGCGGGCGCGATTGCCGCCGGGGCGTCCACCCGGACGACCTCCTGCGCCGCCCGTGCGGCCGCGACGGTCGCGCGCAGGGCGGGCGAACTTGTCGGGCGCCGCAGCCGGAGCTGCAGCAGCAGTAACCTCAGGGGCAGCCTCGATCGGTGCCTCCGCTGTAGTATCCATATTCTTTTCTTCAATAATGTCAGCCATATAGTTTAAAAAGTGAGTCCTGCCTCGCGCGCTGCTGCCGCCAACTGCGCCACGCGCCCCGTGTAGCGGAAGCCTCCGCGGTCAAACACTACCGCTTTGATGCCGGCCGCCTGCGCGCGTTTAGCCAAGTCGCTGCCGAGCGCCTTTGCTGCCTCGGTCTTCTTGGTCTTGAGCCCCTTCGTGGTGCCCGAAAGGAGCGTCTTGCCTGCAGCGTCGTCGATTATCTGTGCGTGCAGATAGCGGTTCGATTTATACACCGCAAGGCGCGGGCGCTCGGCATTGCCGATGACGCGCGAGCGTATGCGGTTGTGTCGGCGAGTGTGGCTCAGGTTTTTAGCGATAGATTTTTGCATGGTGGTTTATGCTGCCTTCTTGCCCTGCTTGCGACGGATAACTTCGCCATCGTAGCGGATGCCTTTGCCCTTGTACGGCTCCGGCTCCTTGAGCGCGCGGACGTTCGCGGCAAACTGGCCGACGAGTTCCTTGTCGAACCCGCTTATCGAGAGCACGCCCTTGTCGATCGTTACCGTAAGGCCCTCGGGGATGCCTACCTTGACCGGATGCGAGAAACCGAGCGCCAAGTTTAAAGTCTTGCCCGCGACATCCCACTTGTATCCGACGCCCTCGATCATGAGTTTCTTTGAGAATCCTTGGTTGACACCCTCGATCATGTTGCGCACGTGGCTGGCATAGCTGCCCACCAGCGCGCGAGCCTCGAGCGAGTCCTTCTTCATTGCAACCTGCACGCCCTCGGCGCCCTTCTCGATCGAGATGAGGCGATGACCCTGGCGCGTGAGCGTGCCCTTGGGGCCCTTTACGGTCAGCAAATCGCCCGAGATCGAAACTTCGGTCTTGGCTGGTACTGCGATTGGTCGTTTAGCAAGGCGTGACATATATGATTTACCAAATTTCGAACAGGGCCTCACCGCCGACGTGCTTCTCGCGAGCCTCTTTGCCCGTCAGTATTCCTGCCGGAGTCGAGAGTACGAGCAGACCATGGCCGCGCTTGACCGGCTTTACATCATGCACACCCATGTACATGCGGCGCGAGGGCTTGGAGATGCGCTTGGCGCCGAGTATCGAAGGGCGGCCGTTTTTGTAGGTAAGAGAAATAGTGAGCGCGTTGTTCTTGATGCGCTTGTCTATGGTGCCGATGTAACCCTCGCGAGCGAGCACCTCGGAAAGGGCGCGCGTCATCTTGGACGACGGCACGGATACGGACTCTTTGCCCGCCATGAGAGCGTTGCGGAGCCGGATAAGAAAATCTGCGATAGGGTCAGTTACCATAAAAATTACCAGGATGATTTGCGGACGCCCGGGATAAGCCCCTCGTTAGCGGCCTCGCGGAAGCATTGGCGGCACATGCCGAAGTCGCGCATGAAAGAGCGCTTGCGGCCGCAGCGGAAGCAACGACGAACAACCCGAGAAGCGAACTTCGGCGGGCGGTTTGAGCGCGCGACAGTAGACTTTTTAGCCATGTATTCTTTTTGCGGATTTGCCCGGGACTGGCCTGGGATACTCCCCTATCCTTGGGAGTTATGATTCTGCCGGTATCCCTCGCCTTACGACTCAACGAGACCTAACAGAAAAAAGGAGCCCTGATGGGCTAGAGGGATACTACCATAGGCATTCCTAGAGCGCAAACTCCTAAAAGGCTTCCCTGTAAGGCTTTTTGAGGTATGCGGCACCCCGTTGACTTTGAGCCTCGTTGTGGGATATGGTCTTGGGAGAAAGCGGAGGTATGAGATGACCCAAAGCACACCGGCGCGAAGTATCGCCGACGAAGTCCCCGAGTCGGAAGTGGTCGAGGTATTCGGAGGCATGCTTGCGGTAAGTCCGGAGATTTTTCAGAAGATACTCCAAAGCATGGCCGACCGGCACGGGGTGGACAAAGACGAACTCTCCGTCTACGTGATGGAGGTCCTGAGGCGCCAGCCTCCTTACGAAGACTGATAGCAAAAGCCCCGCGCGATGCATCGCGCGGGGCTTTCTTATTTCTACCTGAGGAACAGCGATCTGCGCGGGCCTGACCAGCCCGAGCTGACAACATCGCCTTCTATCGCCCTACGATCACTTTCGAGCGCAGCGCGATCTTCCGCAAAGGCCTCTTCCGTCGTTTTGGGATAGCGGCGCGGGGCGAAAGGAGGATCAAGAAAACGGAAAGTTGCCGCAATCGCGCCGACAAGACGAGCGCCGAAGCTCCTGCGGTCCCGATAGTCCTCGGGTCCTGGATGCTCTTCCCTCCGCACAGGCGCAGAACCGAAGGTATACGTAGGAACCACGGGCGGATAGTACGGCCCGCCGCGAGGACTCCAGCCATGCGTGCCGTTTTGCTTGTGCCGCCTGCGCGCCGCAAGCCTGCGGGCTGCCTTCTTTTTCATCAAACTGTCTCCCGATTGGACTGAACTGGAAAATAAAATACCACGTGTTTGTATAAAAAGAAAGACCCCGCGCGAAGTGCCGCGCGGAGCCTGTAGTATCGGGTTAGAACCTCCCGACGATCGAAAGCTTGGACAAGTGAACCAGCAGATTGACGTCAGGATCGTAAAAATGTTCCTGAGCATCATCCTCAAACTCCTGGGAGATTTCCTGGCCGGCCTTGCTGCGAGCCCAGAGATCCGCCAAGACAGCCGGGGGTGTCTTGTAAACACCCGTCTGCGCTTGCGACTTATGTTGTTCCCCGTGTGGCACCCGTCTTCCTCCTCGTTAGTGTGACTTCCAAAGAAAAGAGTGCTCCTTAGAGCACTCTTTGTCAAACAGCACATTAAAAATTATTTATTTTTTCTCCTGCTCTTTTTTGAAAGGAAAGCCGAGGTGGGTCAGGTACGCTTTTGCTTCCTCTTTGTTTTTGGCGGTTGTGACGATCGTTACGCCCAAGCCAAAGACGTCCTTGATGTCTTCGTCGGCTGTTTCGGCAAACACCGTGTGTTCCTTGATGCCGAGCGTATAGTTGCCCATCTCGTCGATAGAAGTGGTCGGGATGCCCTTAAAGTCCTTGGTGCGCGGTAGCGCGATGTGGATGAGGCGGTTAACAAAATCCTGCGCACGCTTGCCGCGCAGCGTTGTCTGGTAGCCTACCTTGTCGCCGATGCGGGTTTTGTAGGTAGCGATAGCCTTCTTTGCCGCGCGCGGAGCCGCCTTCTGTCCCGTGATGGTGGCGAGGCGGTTCTCGATAAGCTCCACCTTCTTTTTGTCCTTGGTCGAGCCAACGCCGACGGAGATAACCACCTTCTCGATCTTGGGCGTCTGCATGGAGTTAACCCACCCAAAGCTACCCTTGAGGTCATTAAATACTGTTCTCTGCTGTTCTTGCAAAAGTTTAGCCATATATTATTTCTTGAGCCCTACGTTGCTCGCGTGTATCGGAAACTGCTTGTCCAATATCTGGCCTTTCTGGCCCTCGCGGCGCGACTTCGCGTGCTTTTTGCGCATGCCTACACCTTCCACAAGCACCATGTTGGTTTTGGGAAATGTTTTTGTGACCTTGCCGCTCTTGCCCTTCTCGTTGCCCGAGAGGATAAGCACGGTGTCGCCTTTTTTAACGTGGAGAGTATTCATACAAATGTTTATACGACCTCGGGTGCGCGGGAGATGATCGTCTGATAGCCAAGCTCCTGGAGTTCGCGCGGGATCGGGCCGAAGATGCGTCCTGCCTTGGGCTCCTTTTTGTCCTTGCCGGCGGTCTCGAGTATCACGACCGCGTTCTCGTCGAAGCGGATGTACGAGCCGTCCTTGCGGCGCATCGGAGCCTTCTGGCGCACGACGACGGCGCGCAGGATGTCCTTCTTCTTGACGCCCTTGCGCGGCTCAGCCACCTGGACCGAGAGCACCACGAGCTCGCCTATCTGCGCATAGCGCTTTTTGGACGAGCCGAGCACCTTGAAGATGCGGCCGATTTTGGCGCCGGAGTTGTCTGCAATAGTAACGAGTGAGCGTGGTTGGATCATAGGATTATTCGAACACTACCTCGAACGACTTGGTCTTCGATATCGGGCGGCATGAACGGATGGTAACCTGCTCCCCTTCCTTGGCGCGATTGCCCGGATTGTGCGCGTGGTACTTCTTGGTCGACTTCATGTACTTCTTGTACTTGGGGTGCTTTACGTAGCGCGAAACACTCACAACTACGGTCTCCTGCATTTTATCGGAGACTACCGTGCCGCGAAGGGTCTTCTTATGTACTGTTGGGGTTTCCATATATTATTTTGCGCGGCGGGCATTCTGCTCGGTCAGTGCGCGGGCCACCTCGCGGCGGAGCGTCCGAGCCTGCTTTACGTTGTGGTTTTTACTACCGGAAGCCGAAAAGCGCAAGACGCGCAGCTCTTCCTGCTTGTCGAAGACGATCTTGGCGAGATCCTCGGGAGTGTGGTTTATGAGAGATTGTTTCTTGGTAGCCATAGCAGTATTAGTGCGCACGGGTGACGACCTTGGTCTTGAGCGGGAGCTTTTTGCCGGCCTTGATGAGCGTGTCGGTCGCGATAGTTGCAGCGACGCCGTCCACCTCGAATAATACGCGGCCCGGCCACACTTCTACTTCGTAGCCGA
Organism: uncultured Candidatus Saccharibacteria bacterium; assembly: GCA_964559665.1. Classification (GTDB taxonomy): domain Bacteria; phylum Patescibacteriota; class Minisyncoccia; order Phycocordibacterales; family SBAW01; genus GWA1-54-10. The sequence goes on along the minus strand of CAZLHN010000030.1, from coordinate 2,492 downwards.
CCGGGTCGCCCTTGCCCTTGCCGAGCTTCACTTCCGGAGGCTTCTGGGTAAAAGGCTTGTCGGGGAATACGCGCAGCCACATCTTGCCAGTCTTGCCGAGCGCGCGGACGATAACCTTGCGCGAGGACTCGAGCTGGTTGGAGCGCACGCGCGCGTGCGTGGTCGCCTTGAGGCCGTGGCTACCGAACGCAACGGTAGTGCCGCGGCTGGCCACCTTGCCCTTCTTGGCGTTGTGGCGCATCGTGTGCCACTTTCTGAATTTTACTTTCTTAGGAGTCAACATAAAAATTTATTTGGCCTTCTCTTTAGCGGAGTCGGCAAAGACCTCGCCGCGGTATATCCACACCTTGATGCCGATGACGCCGAGCGGCAGGTTTGCGCGCTCCTTGGCAAAGTCGATGTCAGAGCGGAAGGTCTGCAGCGGAATGCGGCCCTTCTTCAATTCCTCGGTGCGGGACATGGAGCCGCCGCCGAGCATGCCGGAGAGGCCGATGCGGACGCCCTTAACGTCGCGGTTGGCCATCACCTTCTCGATCGTCTGCTTGAGCACGCGGCGGAAGGGCATGCGCTTTTCGAGGCCCTCGGCGACCATGTAGCCCACTATTGCGGCGCTGGACTCAGGGCTGCGGATCTCCTCGATATCGAGCTTGATCTCGGGGACCTGGAGCTTGTGCTTATTCAAAAATGCGGTGATTTTGTCCTTGAGCTTGGTCGAGCCCTCGCCGCTGCGGCCGATAATGACGCCCGGGCGCGAGGTCTTGATGATGATGCGCAGCTGCTTCTCGTTGCGCTCGATTTCCATCCCGCCGATGTACATGCCGCGCAGCTCCTTCTGCAGATATTCGCGCAAAAGGATGTCAGCCTTGAGGTACTGCTGGTACTTAGGGCCCGTCACGAACCAGCGATGACGCCAGTCACGCAGGATTCCGAGGCGGTGTGCAAATGGGTGTACTACTTTAGACATATTATTTTGTTGCCGCCGGGGCCACAGCCTTCGGTGTCTTCTTGGAAAGCGCCAAGGTTATGTGGCTCGTGCGCTTGCGGATCGCCGATGCGCGGCCGCGTGCGCGGGGCATCTGGCGCTTGAATACTACCCCGCCGTTGACCTGGATGCTCGAAATGTAGAGCTCGGACTGCGGGGCGGTCTGCTTCGCGTTGGCGATGGCAGAGAGGAGGAGCTTTGCGACCGGGTCGGAGGCGCGCTTGGGGAGCGTACTCAAAAGCGCGAGTGCGCGGTCTGCCGACTTGCCGCGGATAAGGTCGGCAACGAGGCGCACCTTGCGGGGCGACTGCCGATAGTTTGAAAGTGATGCTGATGCGTCTGACATATATATTATTTCTTTGCTGCTGCAGCGCCCTTAACGTCGGTGGCAGCCTTGGCAGCCGATGCTGCCGCGATCTCGGCCTCCTTGGCCTTGGTTTCCATCTCCTTCTGCATCTTGCCGCCGTGGCGCTGGAACTTCTTTGTGGGAGAGAACTCGCCCAGGCGGTGCCCGACCATGTCCTCGCTCACAAGCACCTCGATGTGCGTCTTGCCGTTATGTACCCCAAACTTAAAGCCGACCATCTCAGGGGCGATCTGGCTCCGGCGTGCCCATGTCTTAATAAGCTCAGATCCTTGAGCTTTTTTGCCCTCAATCTTCTTGAGGAGTTTTGCGTCTACGTATGGTCCTTTTTTGAGGCTTCTTGCCATAATAAATTCCCCTGTCCGTTCAAGCAGAGAGCGCTCAAACCTTGCGACACGGGAGTACAGGGATAGTACAGGATAAGGACAAAAGAGTCAAATTAGGGCAAAAAAGAACCCCGACCTAGACGGCCGGGGCACTGCTGCAAGGACAAGAGCCTAGTTGTCGAGCCGCTCGAGTTGGAACTGGCTCAACTTCTTGCCCACGATCATCTCGAACAGGTCGACATAGGCGTGGGTGAGGTTGGATATGATGAGCGGAGAAAACTCGAGGCCTTCCCTCTCGCCGCCCCTTTCCTTCCATATCGCCTCTGCCTTGTCCCGAGCGATTTGCTTGTCGAGCCAAGGCGGGTTTTGCCCCTGCTTAATATCAGCAAGCCGGGCAAACCGACTCGAGTCGGGCGTGAGCACCTCGTCGGCGAGCACGACTTGGCCATCCTCGTCGAGCCCAAATTCGAACTTGGTGTCGATTCCCTCGATACCCTTGGCGCGAAGATGTTGTTGGCCGAGATTGAACACACCCCGACTAAGCACCACCGCCTTCGGATATTTCCGAGCTGTCGCTCCGCTTGGAAGCGGCGGGTCGGTTTCCGACTTCTCTGTGGGAGTAAAGACGGGCCCAGCGAACTTCGCAACCCCGCTGAAGTTTGTCATGAGCGGAAGACCTGGAGGAATCTGAACTTCGTAAGGATCCTCGCCCTTGCTGTAGTACTTGTCCCACAGGCTCCCGCACAGATACTGCCGCAGGATAAACTCGACTAGAGTGATGTCGAGCTGCTTCACCACGATGGCGCGACGGTGAAGAGGA
>CAZLHN010000029.1:7495-7967 GCA_964559665.1 uncultured Candidatus Saccharibacteria bacterium | reverse complement strand
TTGATCCTGCCCGACATGCGCTCAATCATTTCTTCGAGCGAGACTATCTTCTTGACCTCGACTTTGGGGAGCACGGTCATCTGCGGGAATCCTTCTATAAGCGTGTGCGCTGCGCGCAGCAGCGTCTCTTGGGTCGCGCGATCTTCGGGGATAAATAACGGCTCTGGGTCTTGCGCAAGGCCTTCCCAAAGCATGGGGCTCAAAAGCGCCGCGCGCAGGCCGCGGCCGGCGTCCTTGAGTATCTGGTAAACCGCCAGCCTATACTGCAGTTCTTTAATGTCGCGCTCCTCTTCGCCCGATAGCTCGAGCATCGGCAAAAGCGAGCGGGATTTTATTAAAAGCAACGTTGCTGCGAGCGAGACAAATTGTGCGGTCTCCCCTACGGGTAGTTCGGCGAGCCCGTTCACGCGCGCGATGTACTCGTCGGCCACTTGGGCGAGCGAAATATCGTTGATGAGGAGCTTGCGTTTTT
>CAZLHN010000029.1:0-7485 GCA_964559665.1 uncultured Candidatus Saccharibacteria bacterium | reverse complement strand
CTATAAGGTAGAGCAGAAGATCCAGCGGCCCTTCATAGACGGGCGTTTTGACGTTGAGTGCGGCATTAGCGGCCATATTCCTCAATAATACCAAGAAGTAGGCGCACTGGCGCGCCCGCTGCCCCCTTGGCGAGGAACTCGTTCGGGCTTGAGGTCATACGCGGAGCCATATCGATATGCACCCATGGGCACTCCAGATCCTTGGCAAACTCGCGCAGGAACATGCCCCCCGCGATAACCCCGCCGTAGCGCGAGTTGCCAGCGGCCGAAATGTTCGGAATATCGCCGAAGGTTCCCTTGGTCATTTCCTCATACTCTTCCCATGCCGGGAACGGCCACATATAGTCGCCGCTTTCCTCTCCGAGCTCCTGCATCCGCGGGATGAGCGAGTCTTTGTTGGTCATAAATGCGTTTGCCTCGGTGCCGAGTGCTATTAGCGCGGCGCCGGTGAGCGTCGCAACATCGACGACGATCTTGGGCTCGTAGCGCTTGGCATACGTGATAGCATCCGCGAGAATCACGCGACCTTCAGCGTCGGTATTCAAAATCTCAATCGTGCGGCCCGAGAGCGAGCGCAAAATGTCGCCGGGGCGCACCGCGCTGCCCGAAGGAGAGTTCTCGACCGCCGGGATAAGCCCGACCACGTTTACTTTGAGCCTGAGCTTCGCCGCGATAGCGACCGCGTGCATCACCGCTGCGCCCCCGGACATATCCATATGCATCTCGTACATATGGTCGCCCGGCTTGATGTTGAGCCCGCCGGTATCAAACGTAACGCCCTTGCCGACAAGCACGACCGGCTTCTTACTTGCAGCTGCGCCGCGGTATTCCATCACGATAAACTTTGGCTCCTCATCGGAGCCCTTTGCGATGCCAATGACGCCGCCCATACCGATATCCTCGATCTCTTTCTTGCCGAGGATATCAACGCGCACCATCGTGCCCTTCGTTATTGCTTGCGCTGCCTCCGCCAAAACCCTCGGCGTCATATCGCCGCCCGGGGTATTCGAGAGCGCGCGGCATGAGTTGACCTCCATCGCGATAACTTCTCCGCGCTCAAAGCCATCGCGCACAAGCTTGTTGGATACATTCTGGATCGTAACTTCCTCGACAGCATCAAAACCGCCTTCGGGCTCTTTTTTGTAGACGTTAAATTCAAAGTCCGCCATGTGGAAAGCGATGCTGGCCACCTCCGCGAGTTTTTTGTCAGGAATATTTTTATCCGCGAGCTTCCGTATCTCGCTCCAGTCAAGCAAAATTTCGCCGAGCTTGTTTTGCTTTGCGGTCGTAACTATTTTGCGCAAAAGAATAGTTATTTTGCGCTGAGAGAGCGGCTTTTTATTGCCGTAACCGATGTGGAGTTCCTGCAGGTCGCCTTTCTCCACAAAACGCGAAATAGGCCCAGAAATAAGGCGAATTTGGGTACCCAGGGCCGGCGCATCCGTGGCAAAGGTGATCTTCATAGTGGAAGCACCATACCACAAAACTCTATAAAATTAAAGGCCGCGGCAGGTTGCCGCGGCTTTTGTTGCGTAGAAGATGTCAGACAATCAGAAGTTGGACTGCTTTACCCGTTTTTGGATCAGTAACTACAATTTCCAAATCCGGATCATTGGTCAGTCTCTTCAGGAGTCTGAGTGCCCGTCTGATGACTTCCGAGTCAGACTGAGCACTCATTTTTTCTCGCAGCTCCGCCATTTCCGCTACGAGACTGTCGGACATCATGATGCTTCGCCTTTTCGAACGCTCCTTATTTGCCACGCGCATGGGTGGCTCTCTTCTTGCGTCGAGCGGAAGCCTGTTTTTTGATCTTGCGCTCCGCCCGTTCGAGCTTAGCCCTAAGCTCAGCCCCGCCGAGCTTCTTGAGAAGCTTATACGCGCGTCGGATCACCTCGGAGTCGGATTTGGCACCGATCTCCTTTTTTACCTCGTCCAACATTTGACGAAAACTTTCGGGGATCATTATGGTACGCCCCCTCATGCCCTTGCCAGAAGGCTTTTTAGTCATGGCTTTCTCTTTCAATTCTAGCGGCTCATTTCCGGAAACACTTTACTACAAAATTATACTTTTGCAATTTCTATTCTAGCTCTTCATCCGTTGATGAATTTCACTTCTTTCGAGAATATCCCTCCTTCTCTAAAAGTTTTAGCGAAGCCTTCGGGCAGGATTTGTAGATCGGTATCCGATTTTATCCACAACACTTCTGAAAGCTCGTAGGCGTGCGAACGCTCGGCTTTTAAGTACTCTCGATACTCCTTCCCATTTGTGATCTCGAAGAAGAACTCGATCGATTGCACGGAATCCTTTTCGGTAAATACATTTACATATTGCAGGCTCCCGATAACCGGTGCAATACCTAGCTCCTCAACTATTTCGCGCTTTAAACACTCGTGGATATCCTCTCCCCACTCCAAATGCCCGCCCGGCAGTGCTACATAGGTATCGGTCGCCGCATGGCGGACGACAAGCAGCTCGCCCTCGTCAAAAATAATGGCGCGACCTCGTATAACGAACTTCTTTTCCGGCATACTACTCTTCTTTCTTGTCGGTTGATGAGAGGAGAGTATCTATGCGATTCATATCGCGCGGGAAGGCTGAGGCTTCTTTAACATTGCTTAGGCCGAGCATTTTCATGGTCAGGCGCTCAAGGCCGGTCGAGCAGCCGCCGTGGGGCGGCATGCCGTACTTGAAGGCCTGGAGATAGAAGGCAAATTTTGCCGGGTCCATCTTGCGCGACTTCATCTTCTCGATCAGCTCGTCGTAATTATGGATGCGCTGCGAGCCGCTGTTTATTTCGAGCCCGCGGAAGAGGAGGTCGAAGCTGCGCGACAGCTCCGGATTCTCTGGGTCTGGGTAGGTATAAAATGCGCGTTTTTTTGTCGGGAAGTGCGTGATAAACACGAAGTCCGAGCCGAACTTCTCCTTGGCATACTGGCAGATCTGCTTCTCGTGCTCGGGCTCGAGATCGAGCTCCCCCACTGCTTTGCCGCCGAACTCTTTTTCTATAATTTCTTGTGCTTCGTGCAGGGTAAAAACCGGGAAGGGCTCTGTAGGGAGTAATGCAGGCTCAACCTTGAAGCGCTGTAGTGCATCACCATGAATATCGTTTACTGTGGTTGCGATTTGGCGGATTATGATCTCAAGCATCGCCATCACGTCTTTGTGCGACTCGATAAAGCCCATCTCGAACTCAAGCTGGCTGAGCTCGGCCAAGTGCCGTGTAGTGGCGCTCTTCTCCGCTCGGAAGGTCTTGGCGACCGTCATGGAGCGCTCAAAGGGCCCCACCATGATCTGCTTGTAGAGCTGGCCGCTGGTTGCGAGGTACGCCTGCTTGCCGTAGTAGTCCTCAATTTTAAACACTGCGGCTCCCCCTTCGGCATCGCCGCCGACGAGCACGGGAGCCTGGAACTCGGTGAATCCTTCTGCCTTGAGCGAGTTGCGGAAGGTGTCGACAATGGTCGCCTGCACGCTAAAGATATCGCGCGTGCGCTCGAGACGGAGCGTCAGCGGCAGATTATCGAAGTGGGTGTCGATATTAAGGTCGGCATCTTTATCGAATGGCAGCGCCGCAGCTTCGGAGAGCACCTCAATACCGGTTATCTCGAGTTCGATGTTTCCATTTGGTACATCGCGGCGCATCTTCTCGGGCCTTTCGTTTACTTTGCCCTCAATGCGCACTACCCACTCTTGCTTGAGCTTTTGTGCGACTTCGAGCACCTCCGGCTTGCCAAACACGACGCCCTGGACCAAGCCAGAGCGGTCGCGGAAGTCAAAAAAAGCCATCTTGCCCTGGTTGCGAGCGACATCCACCCAAGCGCTGATAGATACGCTTTCTCCAACGTGTTTAGACAAATCTCCGATAAGTATGCGTTCCATATTAAATAGTTACTCCGACTTTTTCTCGAACGATCTTCATTTTCTCCGATGCTATGGCACGAGCTTTTTCTGCACCTTCTTTTAGTATCTTTTTAACATCCTCGTCGCTAATGCTTGCGCGCTTTTCTCGCATTGGCGCGATCATGGCATCGATATCCTCGACAAGTGCCTCTTTAAGGGCTTTGTAATTTTCTTTATTTTTCTCATATAAAGAAGTTAGTTCTTCGCGAGTTTTAAATAAACGATGTATTCGATACAGGTTAACTGGCCTATAGAAAATAGTTTCTCCTGAATCATCATTTATTGTTACACTTGCTTCATCCGCATGAGAGGAATCAGTCACAATGCTCATTACAGCTTTTGATATCTCGTCTTTAGTGCCAAAAAGCGGGATAGTATTTTTATAGCTCTTGCTCATCTTTTGGCCATCGGTGCCAGGCACTACGGCAACATCTTTTTGGATCTGCTCCTTCGGCTCTTTGAAAGTCTGCCCATAGGCAATATTAAACTTGTTCGCTGCTTCGCGCGCGTACTCCACATGCTGCTTCTGGTCCTGCCCTACCGGCACAATATCGGTGTCATAGAGTAAAATATCCGCCGCCATGAGCATCGGGTAGGTAAAGAGCCCCGCGTTGGCTTCCAAACCCTTGGCGACCTTGTCTTTGTATGCGTGCGCCTGCTGCAGGAACGGCACGGTTACCAGGCAGTCGAATATCCACGCGAGCTCGGTGTGCTCCGGCACATCGGACTGCTTAAATAAAATCGCATTATCGAGATTGAGCCCGGCCGCGAGATAATCCTTAACATTCTCGACAATATTTTTCTTGAGCTCCGCCGGGTCCTTGAGGCTTGTGAGCGCATGGTAGTCGGCCACCATAAAGAGCCCCTCATTCTCTTTAAAAAGCTCTACCGTGGGCTTTATGGCGCCAAAGTAGTTGCCAATATGGAGGGTCCCCGAGGGCTGTAAACCCGTAAAAAGCCGTTTTGCTGCCATATGAAATTAGAGTAGCAGAAAAACGGCCTTTATGAAGGGCGGTTATATACCCTCTTCTCTGAGCTTCTCTACCAATTGTTTTGCGTTGCGGGAGAGTTTTTGCGGGAGAAGGAGGCGCAGTTTGACCAGCATGTCGCCGCGCTTGCCCCGGCCCTGCGGGACGCCGCGCCCGCGCACCGTGAGTATCTCGCCATGTGAGGCGCCCATGGGGATCGAGAGGCTCTCTTCGCCGTCGAGCGTCTGTATCTTGTACTCGGCGCCCAGGAGCGCGTCGGAGAGTTTGACCGAAAGCTCGGTTACGAGATTGACGCCGTCTTTTTTAAAGCGCGGGTCCGGCTGCACATGGATCTTGACGTACAGGTCGCCCGAAGGGCCGCCCGCTATCGCCTCTCCCGCCCCGCCGAGTCGGATCATCTCGCCGCCCTCGATGCCCGAGGGCACCACTATCTCTACCTCCTCCTGCTTTTTGTAAACGCCCTCGCCGCGGCAGGTGTGGCATTTGTGCTCGGGCACTTTGCCGATGCCGTGGCACTTGTCGCATACCCGGGTCATCGAGATCGCGACGAAGAAAGAGTTATTTGTTTCGTGGATCTTGCCCGCGCCGTTGCATTTGGTGCAGGTCTCCATCTTGCTGCCCGGCTCGGCGCCGGAGCCCTGACACGTCTCGCACACGCCGGTCTTGGCCAAAAGCACACGGCGCGTAGTGCCAAACACTGAGTCCTTAAATGAGACCTCGAGGTCTATGGAAATATCGCGGCCGCGACGCGAACGCTGTCCGCCCTGGAATATATCTCCGAATACGTCACCGAAGTCGAACCCGAATCCGCCCTGGAACGCATCCTGGAATTGCGAAAAGTCGAAATCCCCGCCCTGGAATCCGCCGGTACCGCCCCCGCCGCCAAAATTGCGGCCGTATGAGTCGTACTCCGCACGCTTTTTGTCGTCGGAGAGTATCGAGTATGCTTCCGAAACCTCCTTGAATTTGTCGGAGTCACCGGAGCTTTTGTCAGGGTGGAATTTATGTGCGAGCTTGTGGAACGCTTTTTTTATCTCTTCTTTTGTGGCCTTTTTTTCGACGCCGAGGATTTCGTAGTAGTCTTTGTGAGATGCCATAGATAAGCGTATTATACGCTTAATTTACCTCCTCCGCAAGTTCCTCGACTTCGTCAACAATTCTGTTTGAATTTGTTTCATCGGACAAGCCGATGAAACCTCCCGCCTGTATGCTCCAGAGTTTGTGATACAAGCCGCCGTGCGCGAGCAGCTCGTCATGCGTGCCTTCGGCGACGATGCTGCCGTTCTCTATGACGACGATCCGGTCCATCTTCATGATGGTTGAGAGCCTATGCGCTATTACGATAACCGTTTTGCCTTGCATCAAGGTTGCCAGCGCATCCTGGATAAGCGCTTCAGACTCGGAGTCGAGGCTCGAGGTCGCCTCGTCGAGCACCAAAATCGGCGAGTTTTTGAGTATCGCCCGCGCAATCGCCACTCGCTGGCGCTCGCCGCCGGAGAGTCTGATGCCGCGCTCGCCCACAAATGTGTCGTACTTCTCCGGCAGAGCATCGATAAAGTCATGACAATTAGCCTTTTTTGCAGCTTCGACTACCTCCGCATCCGAGGCATCTCGCCGGCCGTAGCGGATGTTCTCCATAAGGCTGCGATGGAACAAAATCGGCTCTTGTGGCACGAACGAAATTGCGTTGCGCAGGCTCTCCTGCCCCACAGCGGCGATGTCTTGCCCATCTATTGTTATGCTGCCGGTCGAAAGGTCGTAGAGACGCAATAAGAGCTTGGTGACGGTCGACTTTCCCGCGCCCGAGGGTCCGACAAGCGCCACGCGCTCGCCGCCTTTGATCGACAAATTAAAATCCTTGAGCACATAGTTTTCTTTATGAAAGTCGAAGGAGATATTGCTGAACGCTATCTCGCCCCTGGCCACGGTAAGAGCCTGCGCGCCCGGCTCGTCGGCTATCTCTTGAGGGAGTTCGATGATATACACCATCTCGCCCGCGTCGGCGATGCAGTTGTTGATATTGCGGAACTCGCGCCCAAGACCCCAGACATTGTTCATGAGGCCGATGAAGTATGTCTGGATAAGCACGAAGTCGCCGATCGTTAAAAGCGACTGCCGCCACAGCATGAGCGCGACCCATAGCAGCCCTATATTGATGCTCAAGGAAAGCAGGCTTTGCGTCGCATAGACCCAGGTGTCGAAGTTCCACGTCGCAATATATGCCGCGCGCAGCCGGTCTACCGCGATGCCGACGAACTTTTCCTCATGCTTGCTACCGCCGAACAGCTGCACGGTATTCTGGTTCGATATCGAGTCGGCAAGCGTCGCCGTCACGTTGCTATCCTCCTGCGCGCGCCGAGCCCTCAGCGGCTGCTGCCAGCGCGACATCACCCACTGGAGCAGAATGAATACGATCGTAGCTCCTGCCAGGATGATGCCCAGAAGCGGATGCTGATACCAAAGGACTCCTGTGATGCCAACGGTGTACAGCAGCGCCGGAAGCACCGAACTCATGATTGAGTCCCATAGACGGTTGTACGCATCGCTGTAGCGCCCGACGCGCCTTGTGAGCGCCCCCGAGAACGACGAGGCGAAGAA
>CAZLHN010000028.1:0-8043 GCA_964559665.1 uncultured Candidatus Saccharibacteria bacterium | reverse complement strand
ACGATCTTATTCATCAGCTGCTTTTGCGTGGAGCCTCCGGTCTTGTAGTTGCACTCGCTGCAGGTGAGTACCAAGTTCATAAAATTAATGTTTATTCGCGCTATCTGTTAATAAATGCTCCTTCCGCGTCCGCACCGACTCGGCCGCCTGCCATAAAGTATAAAGAGGTACACCTGAGGCTTGTATGAAGGCTACATATAGCGGGGAGAGTACAATAGCCGGATGCGTCGCGGAACCAGGGCCCATTATCTGGCCAATAAGGAGGCCGCGCGTGCACAAGTGCACGCGCGGCTTGCCTACTTTAACCAGTTTTATGGCTACCCGCTGCGCAAGGTATTCATCAAGAACCTGCGCTCGCGCTGGGGGAGCGCCTCTTCCCGCGGCAACCTCAACTTTAATTACAAAATCATCTCTCTCCCGCCCGAGGTCGCCGACTACGTGATAGTCCACGAGCTGTGCCATTTGGGGCAGTTTGACCACAGCCCCAAGTTCTGGGCGCTGGTGGCGCAAACGATCCCCGATTACAAGCAGCTGCGCAAAGTGCTGCGGCAGATCCGGTAGGCTATATCTTCTCGATCGCTTCCCACGAGCGGCCTTCTACGCCGAAGTGCCCGTAGGCCGCCGTCTTTTGGAATATCGGCCGGCGCAGCCCGAGCCGCTCGATGATCGCCTGCGGGCGGAAGTCGAAGTGCTTGTTGACGATGTCGCTGAGGTTCTTGCCCTCGCCGTCGAACGCCTCGACCATCACGGGCTCGACGCGGCCGATGGCGTAGGCCACCGAGACGAGCGCCTTTTTAGCGTAGCCGTTTGCGACAAGATTTTTTGCCGCAAAGCGCGCCATGTACGCGGCCGAGCGGTCCACCTTTGTCGCGTCTTTGCCGGAGAACGCGCCTCCGCCGTGCGGCATGAGCCCGCCGTAAGTGTCGACCATTATCTTGCGGCCGGTGAGCCCCGCATCGGCCTCAAAGCCACCCTGCACAAAGCGCCCAGTCGGATTAACAAGAATTTCTATATTCGTGAGATCGCCGAGTATCGGTGCAAACAGATGCTCGCGCAGTGCCGCGCGGATTTCCTCAAGCCCTACCTCCTCGGCATGCTGGGTACTCGTGAGCGCGGTCACTACCTTGCCATTCTTAATGGTCACCTGCGTTTTGCCATCGGGGCGCAGCCAGGGGAGCGTGCCCTCGCGGCGCAAGCTCTCTAGCCGGCGCGCGAGCGCGTTTGCAAGCACTACACCCAAGGGCAGCATCTCGCGCGTTTCGTCTGTCGCGTAGCCGTACATGATGCCTTGGTCGCCCGCGCCGCCTTGGTCGACACCCTGCGCAATGTCGCCCGACTGCCGTGCCACGCGCACCGCTATCTCGAGATTGTCGGGGTAGCCGATCTCGGTGTAGACCCGGCGCGCGATCTTTTCAAAATCGATATTGGCGTTGGTCTTGATCTCGCCGGCGATCAGCATCGCGCCGTGGCTGCCGACCACCTCGATAGCGACACGGCTCATCGGGTCTTGGGCGAGCGCCGCGTCTAAGATCGCGTCCGATATCTGGTCGCACACTTTGTCTGGATGTCCCGAAGTTACTGACTCTGTCGTGTAGTACTCAAGCAGATGGAACATGTAGTAGAAAAATAAAATAATAAAAGCTCAGAAATAAAACAACCTCCCATGCAAGGAGATTTCTTTATACAAAGCATCTACCCCGAGCGGGTTGGAGGGAGCACCGGGCTTTTGAGGGCTGGTTGCCGGCGGGTCGTAGAGCCAAATCTCTCACCGCACTCTTGATACGCACTATTCAGTTGTTACAAAGAGTCTAGCACATCTGTATAAAAAAAGATGCCGCGGACGAGAATGTCGTCCGCGGCTTTATCGGCAATAGGAGGACTACTGCAAGTCCTCGATGTCCTCCCGGATGACCCGGCAGTCGCCGTCGTCAAACCAGTAGTCGCTGTTGCTGTTGGCGTTATTCTTCGCCTGGTTGGCTGCCGTGGGGTAGCCATACTGCGACGAGCCGGTCGAGTAGTAGACGTCGCCGTCGCCATTGACGCACCGAGCGACGACCAGATACCAGTCCTGAGGAACCGAGGTGGACTGGCTGCAGTCGCGAGCCCACTTGTCCTGGCACTGGTCGATGGCGGTCTGCTTGGCGTCGCCCTCGCTGTCGTCGTTGTAGACGAAGTAGGAGTCGCCCCGCTGGTTGACGGCGTACGCCATCCACACGGTATCGGCCTGCGCCGACACGATTCCGCTGACCATTATCGCAGCCGCAGCCGCCGCACCCAAAAGAACTTTTCTCAGCATCTGTCGTCTCCCTCTATTGATGGCCGAGACCTCCCGGCCAACACGTTCATGAAGATAACATGGTATATGCCGCGGTCAACCCCCTTGCAGTGCCTCGATCATCGCCTGCTGCACTGCCTCGTGCGCGGGTTGCGCTTCGACATTGATGTAGGGGATACCGCTTCTGGCGCAGTACACCGACATCGATCCGTCATCGGTGAGTCCTGATGTCGATTGGAGCGCGATGTTGTAGTCTTTTGCAGCCAGCCGGTCGTACACGCTTCTGCTGGTAGTAAAGAAGAAGTCGTCCGGCGACATGGCAGCGCTTTTGTGGAGCGCAACCACGTCGTTGCTGGAGTCGCCGCCCGGCGCGTAGCTCAAAAGCGAGTAGGCGCCGGGCGTATTGTTATGGAGCGCGATGAGCGTCTTGCCGCGCAGGCTCCCGATGTTGATAAGGAGCCATAGGCGGAATTCGCGCACCAGGATCGCCACCTCGGCAGAATAGGCATGGCCCAGGGCAAGCAGGCTCGCTTTGGCTCCCACATCGGTAAAAATGCGGTTTGGGTCGAAGGAGTATCGGTTGCCTTTGTAGCTAAACGAGATGTTGCGCTGGCCGCCGTTGACGATCTGCACCAGCCGGCCGCCGTGGCGCGCCATCACCGCAAGCGCGGCATCGACGCACTTTGTCTCGCTGCTGTGGGGAGCAAAGTAGATCGCCCCGCCGCTGGTGCCGTAGATATTGATTGAGACTTCAGTGTCGCCGAGCATGTAGCTGGCCGACCCAGACTTTGCTTCTGCCAGGGTTGCGTATCCAACAAGGGGACTGGCACACACCAAGGCCCCCAAGCCCCGCAAGAACTCCCGCCGGGAGCCGCGCGAGGGCACGTCTTCGCAATTGCACATATTGTTCTCCCAAAGAGCTTTCCGTTGCAGGTGGCGCTACAGTACAATCTAAAATAAATTTGGTCAATATATACAAAACCGCGGCGCTCAGGGGAGCGCCGCGGCAGATCTGCGGAAAGCTAATTCTCGATGTCGATCGCCGTATTCGCCGGTCCCTCCTTGGTCACCAGGTCGTACAGGATCGCCGCGTTCTGCGGATGGAGCCGCACGCAGCCGTGCGAGGCCGGCGTACCGAGCTTCTTGACGTACTCGGTGCCATGGATGGCGTAGCCGCCCCTGAAGAAGATCGAGTGGGGCATCGGCGAGTTGTCGTACTTTTTGGAGTACCACATCTGCGCCATGCGCTCGACCCCGTACACGCCGGTGGGCGTGACGTATCCCTCTCCGGCCGTCGAAACAGGCCAGACGTAATGTACGCCCGGCGCGTCCACCGTCATGGTCTGCATGGACTCGCTGACGGAGATGCTGACGCCCGCCATCGCCGGCGACGCAAAGGCGAACGCGAGGACCGCGAGGCCCAAGAGCTTCAATTTCTTCATGGAACTTCCCCTCGTAAAAATGCCGCCAAAGCGGCTGCCTGACCGATGCATATTATGCCCCTAATAGAGCTATAAGTCAATAGTTGTTATCCCCATATACCAGGGCACAAAAGGCTTATCTCAAAACAAAGTGTTCCGGCAGCGTGCGGAATGTGACCGAGTACCTGAGCGTGCGCACCGGAGCGACGCTGTGCTGCCACTTCCACCGCACATCGTTTTGCATGATGTATGCCGAGCGGGGTTCTACCTCCATTGCCACCACTTGCTTGGCGTCGCCAATGGCGCTAATGGGGCGGAAGCGCATCCTGCACCAACCCGCGAGCGATATGCCGATGATCGACTCGAACTTTTCGTTGTCGCGGTGCCAGCCGATGGCCGAGCCGGTCGTATACTCTTGCACAAGCGCCTCGACCACGCGCGCGGGGGATATGCCGAGCCACTTCGCGATCTTGCGCTTGGTGTTTTGGAGGAATTGGGGCAAGGGCGGGCCTTCGATCAGCTTCTCGCGCTCAAAGTCGTAGCTCCAGCCGAATGCGGCGAGCCGGCGCTTGGCCTCGTGCTCCTCAAACTTGGGGTGCACCATCGGCAAATTCTGAATGTAGGCGAGCAGCACCTCTTCTTCCCCGGGGGTGAGGAAGTTGGGCCGGTATACCAGGCCATTGGGGAGGCTGAGCGGCGTGTCAAACAATTTTCCCTGATCGGCGTCTCGTGTGATATGCATAGGCGTTTTAGTTATCCACATATTTGTGTATACTATGTATTGTACCAAAAAAGTATGTGCTACCATATACACATATGCAATCACCACTAACAACTAAACAGCAGCGCGTGTACGCCGCATTACAAAAAAAGATACAGAAGTTCGGCGAGTCGCCGACACTCGACGAATTGCGCGAGTCGCTCAGGCTCAAGTCGCTGCGCACGGTCGTGCAATACCTCGACGTGCTCGAGCGCAAGGGCTACATCGTCCGCCGCAAGGGCATCAAGCGCAATATCGAGCTGCGCTCCGGCAATACTGAACGCGCAACCTCGACCGTGAGCATCCCCGTGGTTGCCAACGTCGGCTGCGACGACCTGAGCCTGTTCGCGCAGGAGCAGTACGATGAGTTTTTAGAGGTGGATAAAACGATCGCGCAGTCGAGCCCGAGCGCGGAGTCCAGCATCGTGGCGGTGCGCGCAGTGGGCGACTCGATGCAGGACGCGGGCATCAACCCGGGTGACTACGTGCTCATCCGCTTTACCGACGAGGCGCAAAACGGCGACAGGGTAGCGGCAATCGTGGGCGACATGGTTACCGTCAAGCGGTACGAAAAGAAAGACGGCGTCACCATCCTCTATCCGGAGTCCAAGAACCCCAAATACAAGCCGATCGTGCTGCGGGAGGACTTCAAGATCGCGGGCAAGGTGCTGTGCGTGATACCAAACCCGTATGCGGAGATAACCGAGGTGGTTTATGGATAAGTTCCAATACCAATATAAATATCAGTTTATACTAAGAGCTATGGATAGCGCTAATAAAGACATGCCGCACGACGAAGAGGGGTGGAAGACTAAGCTCACGCCCGAGCAATACGCCGTGCTGCGGGAAAAAGGGACCGAGCCTGCATTCAGCGGCAAACTATTGCACGAAGACAAAGACGGCGTCTACAAATGCGCCGCATGCGGCAACCCGCTGTTCTCGTCGGACGCCAAGTTCGACTCCGGCACCGGCTGGCCGTCTTTTGATCAGGCGCTCCCGGGCGCTGTGGAGTTCAAGGCGGACAACGCGTACGGCATGCACCGCACCGAGGTCCTCTGCGCGCAGTGCGGGAGCCACTTGGGCCACCTGTTTGACGACGGCCCCACAGCAACCGGCAAGCGCTATTGCCTCAACTCGGTGTGCCTGGACCTCGAGACCGAACAAAAATAAGCTTTTTCCGGATCCAAGCGGCCAATGGTAATAAGAGTTCCTTACCCGCGTCTACTTGAGGTATACTGTGGTGTACTCGTGCAAACTTACTAGTAACTGAACTTACATCCTCATTATGATCAAATGGATTATCGGTCTAGCAATTGTCATCGTCGTCGGAGCGGGGCTCTGGTGGAGCGGTTGGCTTAGCCCCTATTTCTCGATGAAGGCCCCAGCTCCGGTGGCTGAGCAGGCAACAACAACACCGCAACAGCAGACGCAGCAGCCGGCCGCGACTAACGACCTCCCGACGCAAAGCGGGGATACGTCCGACGCCGCGATAATGCAGGACACCGCCTCGATCGATGCGCAGATGCAGGGTCTCAATAGCGACTCCACCGCCGCAGACCAGAGCTTACAAGACAAGGCTACGGCCCAGGAATACTAAATATGAAACTATCACTTCTTTTCCGCTCCCTTGTAGCAGCGTTGCTCGGAGTCTCGCTCCTGGTGCCGGTGCTTGTATCCGCGGATTCTTCCCTTGATGCGGCGGTCAATAGCGCCGCGGCAGTCAACGCGACCACTAACGCCAATGTAACCGCAGCGCCTACCGGCGCATCAGGCTCTGTCACTGTAAGCGCTACCGTTATGACCCGCGCCAAGGGCAAGGCCGATACCGAGATCGACCGCCGTGTCACCGCGCTTAACGACCTCAATACGCGCGTTACGGCGATGACCAAGGTGACCGCCCAGTTCAAGCAGAATCTCACTACCAATATCCAGGACCAGATAACGAGCCTCACCACGCTTAAGGCCAAGATAGACGCCGATACGGATGGCGCCACGCTCAAGACCGATGTGCAGTCGGTTACCGCGAGCTATCGCATCTTTGCGCTTATCCTGCCGCAAGCACGCATCGCCGCAGCGGCAGACCGCGAGGCCACGATAATCAACATGATGACGGGCCTGGGCTCCAAGCTCCAGGCGCGCATCCAAGCGGCACAGGCCGCAGGCGCCGACATCACCGCAATGGATACCGCGCTTGTCGACATGGCGGCAAAACTCCAGGATGCCCCGACCCAGGCGCAGGCGGCTGTCACCACGAGTGCTACGCTTACTCCGGACAACGGCGATAAAACGCTGATGGCCTCTAATACTACCGCGCTTAAGACCGCCCGCGCCGACATCACAGCGGCGCAGAAGGACCTCGTCGCCGCGCGCAAGGACGTCGACACGATCATGAAGGGCCTGCGCTCCGTGAGCGCCGCAGCCGCAGCATCAAGCACGGTGCAGACACAGTAGTGTCTACTTAACTATATAGATGAAGCCCCGCAACGTAGGTTGCGGGGCTTTTTCTTAGCCTTAGCAGTCCGAGTAGGCGATAGGACCGGCCTGACTCTGAATCTGGAAGATGAGCACCTCGTCGTCCTTGGGCTTTTGCCCGCCGACTTTGCCGCCGCAGCAGTTCACGAATGTGAGCCGCTGCCCATGGCAGACATGCTCCATGACCAGATGCCGTACGGCGTCGGAGGCGTGGATGCGGATGAGCTGCTTGCCGATCTTTGAGTTCGGGTTTCGCTTCCACTCTACGCCCTCAGGCACATCCTTGGCCTTGTGCGCCAAGCCGTGAAGAAACTTCACTGCCGCGCGGCAGTCCTTTTTAACCGCCGCGAGCAGGGCTTCCTGCGCGAGCTCGATATCGGCAGGGGTCAAAGCATTCGGCGAAAGACCGCGCTTGCGCAGCTCGCCTGCGACTGATGGGAACGACATCTCTTTTCTCCTAAAGAACTATCAACCGGCTTGCTGCCGGCGTGGGGGAGGGACAATAATAACCCACGCCCCCCCCCAACAAAACCAGCACAGAGATTTTGATAAGATCCCCGCAATTCGGGTCGAAAATATATTTCAGGTCAGGAATGCGATCCTGTTGAACATTGACCGCAGCAACTTTGCCGGCAGTCTCGGAAAATACGTTGAGCGACGTCAGTTTGCCGGAGGCTGCTTCGGGAATGAATGGCCGGCTGCGGAAAATCTTGCCGGACTCGGTGATTGCCCGCAACTGATAAACCGGGAACCGGTATTCGCTGCTCAAATTACATTTGAATGCGATGTTGTTCTCCTTGATTCTTACCGGAATATCCGTAACCTTATCAAAGCGTTCAATGAGAAAATAAACCATATTGGGCAATGATTTGCCGTAAACCCCGTATTCCATCAAGGTCTTGACCGGCACTTTGAACTTGCCGAGATTAAGATCAAATTCCAGTTCCGCCTTTGCCGCATCTTTCCGCGGAATAGTGATAAAAACATTCCGCTTTAGCAGATTGATCCCCTGATTGACTCGAATTCCATCCGCCGATATCTGCGAATTCAAAAAATCCGAATTGGCGGCCTCGCCGGGGCGGAAATAAAACGCTGACGCATTCCGGACAAAAATT
>CAZLHN010000027.1:0-8342 GCA_964559665.1 uncultured Candidatus Saccharibacteria bacterium | reverse complement strand
GCAGCGAGGAGTTGTTCTGTTGTGGATTCGAATTTCATATTCTTTATAAATACTTATTACTATTACTAGTGCTGTGGATTACTCGGATAACCTATTGTTGCCTTGTGGTGTAGCGCCGCAATCTCGTTTTTTGAAAAGGACAACCGGGTATCAATGCGAGCTTTGGTGTTCATAAGATTTTTTCTCGGCTGATTCGGCATTTCTTCTCCACAGGCTGTCTCCACCCTGTACTCCCCGTAGTCCACATCATTTCAACATCATCCGGATCTGGTTTATTTCCTGGCTCAGGACCGAGTCGGTCAGAATATCGTTCTTGACCTTGTCGCAGGAATGTATGACGGTTGTGTGGTCGCGGCCACCGAGCTTTTCCCCTATCGTCGGGAAGGAAATATGGAAGTCCTCGCGCAGAAGATACATGATGACCTGCCGCGGACGCACCACTTCTTTGCGGCGGGTCTTTTCGTAGATGCTGGCCTCTTCGATGCCGTAGAAGTTTGCTATCGTCTTGACGACCTCCTGCACCGAGACGGCCTTCTTGGCGGCGCTTCCCGCCCCGCGCAACAGGAGCTTCGCGTCCGCCAAGGTAATGGGCTTACCGCGCATCTCAAACTGAATGAGGAGCGTATTGAGCGCGCCCTCAAGCTCACGCACATTGCCCTCGACAGTCGAGGCGAGATACTCCATCACCTCATTGGCGACGATAAAGTTGTGCTGTGCGGCCTTGGCCTGGACTATCGCGAGGCGTGACTCGTGGTCGGGCGGCGTGACCGAGACGATCATGCCGGCGTTGAGGCGCGACTTGATGCGATCCTCGAGGTTTTGGATCATGTTGGGGTGCTGGTCGCTCGAAAACACCAGCTGCTTGTTGCTGTCGTGGAGGAAGTTAAAGAGATGGAAGAACTCCTCCTTCGTCTTTTCCATTTTTGCCAAAAATTGCACGTCATCCATGATGAGCACGTCGTACTGGCGGTACTTCTCCTTGAAAAACTGCACCTTGCCGGAGCCCACCGAGGCGACGTAGTCCATCGCGAACTTCTCCGACGTCATGTACTGCACTTTGCGCTCGGGCGCATTGACCCTAAAGTGGTTGCCGATAGCCTGGATCAGGTGCGTTTTGCCCAATCCTGTCGGTCCCCAGACCAAAAGCGGGTTGTATGCTATCCCCGGCTTGCGGATGACGGCCTGGGCAGCGGCGTGCGCGAGCTCGTTAAAGGGTCCTACGATAAAAGAGTTCATCGTAAAGCGCGGATTGAGATTGGTCTTTTGATGCACGCTTTCAAGCGGCAGCTCGGCCGGCGGCGCGGTGCGCACTTCCTCTATGGGCTTTTTGGAGCCGCGCGATATGACGTACTCGACGGTGCGGATGTTCTCGGACAATCCCCTGAGCGAGTGCAATATATCCTTGTGGAATTTGGTCGAAAGCCAATCGCGGGCGAATTGGGATGGCACGCCCAAGTGCGCCGTTCCGTCCTCTACCCTGAGCAGGTGCGTATCCTTGAACCAAGTGTTGAAGTTGGGGCGAGATATCGCAAGTTCAAGTTCGACAAGAGCGTTTTCCCAGATTTCTTTTGTCGTAGTCATAGTCTGCATGTGTCACACACAAGGATACGCTGCGGTCACCTGCGAGTCAAAAGAGCGTTTTTGTGCACAAAGGTGTGGAGAAACTGGGGATATGGTATAGTGCTTTTCATGTCGCAAACATATCAACCTAAAAAGCGCAAGCGCGCCCGCGCGCACGGCTTTTTGAAGCGCAGCGCCTCGCCGGGGGGCAAAAAGACCATGGTGCGCCGCCGCCGCAAGGGTCGCACCCGCACGACTGTATAATAAGGGCATATGTTGCCTAAACGCAGGCGCCTGAGCGCCCTGGAAGTCAGCGAGGTCATAAGCCGCGGCACTTCGGTGCGCGGTACTACCCTGTCCATGAAGTATCTCCCCTCCTCGGGGCCCTTGAGGGCTGCTGTCGTAGCACCAAAGTCGCTTATCCGCCAAGCAAACAGGCGCAATAGTTTGCGCCGCGCGCTCTATATGGCACTCGAAACCCTGCCGCCCCAAGCCACCTTTGCAGGTACGAAAACGGTATTCTTTGTCCGGGCCATTCCTGCCCCGCCCATGGTGGAGGCTATGCGCGCCGAGCTTGATTTATTAGCGAAGAAATTATCCTAACCATGTGGTTCCAAACGCTGCTCATACAGCCGCTCTATAATGTTTTTATATTTTTGATCAGCGTGGCACCCGGCGGCGACGTCGGGCTTGCTATCATTGCGCTCACGCTGGTGATGCGCGCTCTTTTTTATCCGGCATTCGCGGCCTCAATCCGCACGCAGATGGGAATGCAGGCGGCGCAAGCCGAGCTCGGTGAGATAAACAAAAAGTATAAGGACGACTCCAATGCCAAAGCGCAGCACACAATGGCGCTCTATAAGGAGAAAAATATCCGCCCGTTCGCCGGATTCGTGGCGCTCTTGGTGCAGATCCCGATATTTTTGGCGCTCTATTTCGCCTTTTTCCGCGAAGGGCTGCCGCATATTGCCACACAGCTCCTGTACTCGTTTGTACATGCGCCGGCCGTGGTCAACCTGCACTTTTTGGGCGTGATCAACCTGCTTGATCCGCACAATATCGTGCTCAGCGCCTTGGTGGCGGTCCTCCAGTATGGCGTCGCCCACTTTACGACCTCGCGCACTAAGGCCGGGATCGCCGCCATGCCTGAGGATCGTCAGATGGCGCAGCGCATGCAGCAGCAGATGATGCTGTATTTCCTTCCTGCGGTGATGGCCTTCGCTTCCTACAGTCTGCCCGCCGCGGTAGGCCTTTATTTTGCGACCGGCAATGTAGTGTCGCTCGGCCAGGAGTGGGTCATCCGCAAGCAGCTTGCCAAAAAAGCCCGCAGCAAGGCTGTATAATAGCGACGCATTGCAAGCCAGCCTTGCAATGGGGTATTGTGTCCTTATGGACACTGCATCTCTTGAACAACTGACGAAATCGCTTTTGGAGATGCTTGGCATCGAGGGCGCCGAGGTCAGTGTCTCGACTGGCCACCGCACGGTGGTTGCGGTCAAGACCGGCGACTCCAAAGAGCTTATCGGCCCCCACGGCGAACATCTGCGCGCGCTCAACTCGGTGGCACGCCGCCTGGTGGAGACAAAGTACGGCGAGGAAGCGGCGAATTTCCTTATCGACGTAAACAATTACTACGAGGACAAGATGGAGGCGGTGCGCGCGAATGCAAAAATGCTCGCGCAGCGCGCGCGGCTCTTCAAGCATGACGTCGAGATGGAGCCGATGAGCGCGTACGAGCGGCTTGTCGTGCACGAGCTGTTCTCCAATGATACGGAGATAAAAACGGAGTCGCAGGGCGAGGGCAAGTTCCGCCACATCGTCCTCAAATATAAATAGCTGCTACTGCGTGAGCCGCACTCCCCACAACGAGCGATCGCCTTTTTTGATGAATAGCAGATAGTGATCGTCGGGCGATACCGCGAGCCCGGTGATGTCCGATGCATCTCCTCCGTCGCCCCCGCCCGGCGTCGCTAGAAGCGTGGTGTTGCCCGCAGCAACATCGAACATGATGAGGCTATCGGGGAGGGCCGCAGCACCTTGGTACCATAGGTCGAGGTAGCTGGGCGGCACGTACTGGAGCGGCGCCGCACAGTATACGGTAGAAGTTGCGATAGAGCTCCACACACATTTTTCCGGAATCGGGTCGAACGACATCCCAGACTCCTGTCCTGTTTTTATCTCGTGTATATAGGTCGAGGCGGCCCCGTTACTATTTGATTCGGTTTGATATATCACGCGGCTGAACGTGCGATCAGCGGTCGCAGTTACTCCGTTTGCATATAGCAGGGTCGAGACTCCCCCGCTTGCGGCCGAGACGGAGAACACCATTCCCGGATAGCCCGAAGCGCTTTTGGTTTGTGCCAAGATAGTGCTTTGTGCCGGCCAGGATAGCAGCACCTGCGAGAGCGGCAACGAAAAGAGTTTTTTGCCGTTAGTCCCATCGGGTTTTGAGACATACCCGTCGGCACCTGCAGTGGTAGGCAACAGGTAAGTGATGCTCTTACCGTCGGGAGAGGCGGCGACGCTGGTAATATTGTCGGGGAGGAACTGCACATGCACCGGCCGGTTTGCCGCAAGCGTAGTGCTGGCCGAAGGCAGCCCCAGATAGACGCTCTTGATGGTCGCGCCGTCGAGATATTGCAGCACCATCCCCAAACCGTTCTCCGTCCAGGTAGCCTGTGCTCCGCCTGGGATCGTCGTGTTAGACACTGCGCGCGGCACCGAGCCCGCGTTGTCGAGCGTTAAGTCAAAGACGTGCCCGTTCTCCTGCAGCACGAAGCGCGCAATGGTGGTAGTCGGATTGAAGGTCTGCACGAAGGTGGCGCCGGTGACCGGACCGTCAGTTATCTTGAACACCTTCTGCTCAGTTTGTGAGGCGGTGCTCGCGATCTGATTTGTTGTGTCGGTCGAGGCGCTGCCCAAAGGCACGGTTACAGTGCGGTTGTCCCCTATCCCAAACTCCGGGCTCGTAGTCGCAGCCGGTGTGGCGCCAGAGCGGAAAAAGATACACCACACCGCGCCTACGAGGAGTACGAGCACTCCCGCTCCTGCCGCTATTATTTTCCAGGTATCATTCATGGTTTTAATTAAGAGCAAACCCAAGTGCCGTTAGGGGTGGAGTGGAGGGAGTTAGGCGATTTGCACGCGTTAATATCGGCCTGACTGGGAGTCGCAGGAGTATTTGAAGAGGTGCTCTGCGTTGTGCCGACTTGCCCGCTGCCCGGCACGATAAGATTGAATTTCAAAAGATTCGGGTTGATGGTGAAGAGGATAAGCCACGAGCCGGCCAGAAGAAGCAGGCCATAGAGCGAGGAGGTCATCCATCGCTTGGCGTCGCCTTTTGTCTCCATCACCTCGGAGGTCATGTACATGATGCCGCCCACGGTGAGCCGCCCGACCGCCAAGAGCGCCCCGAGCGTGAGGAGCACTTTAAACATCAGGTTCAAATATGCGCCGAAGTCGGACGCGATATTTGGAGGGGAGTTGGGTATCAGCGGCTCAAGCGGAACATAGTCTATGTTCCCGCAGTCTTGGCCGGTGCATGAGGGCGCCGTAGCTGTCTGTTGTGGCGGAGGGGTTATCCCGGTTTGTACCATACAATCGGGCCCCGACCCGCCGCCGTTTACGCAATTATTAAATTGGTTATTTTGCTGCGAGGCTTGCTGCACCTGAGTGTTTGATATAGTGCCCGTTACATTTGCAACACAACTCTGGTCATACTCCCCTCCGCCCTTCGCGCATTGAGCATTAACCTTAGTCACCCACTGCGTTGTTATGTTTTGGCAATTTAACGTATTATCCTGAGTATTAGCATAGCCTTCTTGTTGAATACAGTTCGACTCGAAATCATCGCACTGCTGGGCAAGGTCGGCATCTTCGCTGAAATTGTTTATATTGCAGGGATTGTCCGCTGCCCGAGAGACGCCGGGGGGCAGGTTTACGGCGACTGCCACCGCGAGAGCGATCATCCCGTACCTGAGCATATGTGCAGTAAAGAAATCTTTTATCATAATCCGGATGCTGCGGAGCCGCTCGTATTCGTTTGCCCACCAAAGAGTATCCTGAGCGCCCTTTGCGCGTCTTGCACGAATTGCTTCGGGGTGGTGTTTTGGACTTCGACCGATAGGTCGGCTTCGCCGGCGCCGCTCCCCTGCTGGCGCAGCGTCAGTATTCCTTGCGCCGAGTCGGGGCCGGAGGTGGGGCTGTCGTTGAGCGTCCAAGCGTAGGAAGTAGCGCCGCTCGCTAGGCTTTCGTTTGCAAAGTAATACGGCGCAGCCTGAACCGTTATCTCCTGGCCCGCGAGCGAGACACTTGAGGGGAACGCTTGGTCCCACAGCACGCCCCGTAGCGGATCCTTGTCGTATATGAGCACCTCCGGGTCGATTGCGGGGATAGTAATTGATGCGGTGCCCACGCGTGCGCTGCCAAAGTATACGTCCACACTCACCTGCTCGCTCTCGCGCAGCTGACTCCCTTGGAATGTATAGGTGTTGTGTCCCGTGCCCGACTGCTGCGTGTCGGGCGTGTCGTTGAGGCTCCAGCGGAAGGACAAGTTATTCGATGTCACAGTGCTTTTGCCTACCACTACCTGCGGAAAGGCTACGACCTTTATTGTCGAGCCTGCGCTGTAGAGCGCCTTGCCGCGATAGAAAGGCGGTACGCTGGTGTTGGCCTCCCATAGCAGGTTGATGCGCGTCGGGGTAAAGACAAGATCCTCCACGATAGTGCCCTGGATGCTGGAGTTGATGATGATATGGATGCGGGTCGTGACGCCGATGTCGCCTGTCGTAAACGAAAACGTTTTGAGCCCCACTCCGGAAGCAACGGTCTTGCCATTTTCCTGCCAAACGATGCTGGCATCTCCAAGAAACGATCCCACCCCTTGTACCTCTACCGTAGTGATCTGGTTGGGCCCCGGTAGATCAGGGTCGGTGAGAACCTGCACGGGGTCGACGCCTGAGCCTATTGTCTGGGCATACGCAGCGCTCCCCCACAAAAGGAGGACGGCTGCCAAAAAGATAAATATAAAGTTATGCCGCATACGCTGTGCGTCCGCGCCCGTCTACATCTATAAGACTATCATTTGCAGCGCGGGGAGTCTGTGCATTGGTATTGGCAGCTGTGGGCTTTTGCGCCGGCTTGATATCGTTGTCCATGCTCTTGGACAGGGTGAGCGGAGCCGTCCGCTCGGGGGATTTATCTTGCCCAGCATTCCCACCCTCTTGCGCCATACTTTGCTGTGGTGCCTGGCTTTGTCCTGCAATAGCGCTGCTTATCCCCTGCACGTTACTCAACCCGCCCTGCAGAGCGCCTTGTGGCGCAACGGCGGATGCCGCCAGGCCGGCCACCGTCCCGAGCGCGTCGCCCTGCTCGGAGCGCTTTTTGAGGATAGAGGCAAGCACAAGCATGGTCCAAAACGGCGCATTATCAAAAAAAGGAAGCACCTCTCCTATAACTCCAGGACCTACATATTGCCAATAGAGCATATTATTAAAGCCAAGAAGCGCGATAAGCCCCGCCCCCATACTCAGGCTGATGGAGACATCAATGGCCGGGCTGAGCAGCTCTCCTATGCCCGGTATCGTGATAAGGCTCAGAGTAATCCCAGCCTGGAAGCCGTCTATAAATAGAGCGGGCAATATGAGCCATGCGGTGAAGGGCTTTTTCATGATGCCGGGGGTGTCGAGCCCGAGATAGCAGTGGCCGCGTCGCTGCGCTGCTTGCGCATGGCGAGCACCTGGCTCGGGTCAGAGGTGATTATCTGGTCTTCGGTGTAGGAAGCAATGATCTTGATTGCGACATGCTTGAGCCCGGCAAAAAAGATCCCCTCCCCCACGTCGGACTCCAAAAGCAGGAATTTCTCCTCGTCGGAAAGGTTGAAGGTCTTCTGCAGATTGTCGATCGTCGTCGGCGACTGCTTGAGCAAAAGCTGGATCGAGGAGTTGGTAATCATCGGCAATCCGTAGGGCGACTTCAAAAAATCGTCGACGTCCTGCGTGATGGTCGCGAGCCC
The DNA here is from genome assembly GCA_964559665.1 of uncultured Candidatus Saccharibacteria bacterium. Lineage (GTDB taxonomy): Bacteria > Patescibacteriota > Minisyncoccia > Phycocordibacterales > SBAW01 > GWA1-54-10. Next base: position 769 of record CAZLHN010000027.1, on the reverse strand, counting down.
GAGGTAATATTTGCGGCCGCGCTTCGCCATGCCATAGAGGAAGGATGCGGTGTCCTCCGACTTCATCATCCACCATGCTTCGTCGATGACCAGGAGGCGCTTCTTTAGGTTCTTGCGCACCGTATTCCAGATGTAGTGGGTAATCAGATACATCGCGACCGGTTTGAGGTCGTCCTCCATATCGCGCACCGAGAACACGACGAACTTTTTGTTGATGTCGACGTTTGTCGCCTGGTTGATGAACCCGGCCCAGGTGCCCTTGGTGTACTTCGATAAGCGCTGCACCAAAGACTCCGAGCCATCCATGCCCGCGAGCACCAGCTCAAAGTCGCTCAGAAGCGGCGGCTCGATCTGGCTGAAGTCGGAATCAACCGTAATATCCTTGAGCGCGTACGTCTCGGTGATGGCGCGGTCCATGATCGCGTCTTCCTCGGGCGTCAGGCCGCCCATCATAAGGCGGAACATGCCTACAAGCGCCACAATATTGCTGCGCAGCACATCTGCCGGAGACTCGTCCTCGCGCGGCGGGGCAAGGTCGAACGGATTGATATGGTGCTCGGAGTTGAGTGAGATGTTGAAGTAGCGCCCGCCGACCGCTTGCGAGAGGAATTCGTACTCGCGCTCGGGATCTATCACGATAACCTCGGTGTCGAACATCAGCGTGCGCAGTATTTCCAATTTAGTTGCGTACGATTTGCCCGAGCCCGACTTGGCGAATATCACCGAGTTGTAGTTCTCGAGGCTAAAGCGGTCAAAGAGTACCAAGCTC
>CAZLHN010000026.1:0-8455 GCA_964559665.1 uncultured Candidatus Saccharibacteria bacterium | reverse complement strand
GCGGAGAGGGAGGGATTCGAACCCTCGGTCCAGTTTCCCGGACAACAACTTAGCAGGTTGCTCCATTCGACCGCTCTGGCAACTCTCCAATGCTCCCTACCTTACACTAAATAAGCGCTTGTTTCCAATAAAGAAGACGCGGCCCTTGGGCCGCGCCTGATCGCTACATCGGTGATTATGCCGGCAATGCCGCGAGCCGTTCGTTGGCGCGAGCCAATGCCTGGTTGACCTCCTCCATGCATATACGCTTCTCCCGCCAGAACCGTTTCATCTTGCGGGAGTACTTGAACCACCATTTCTTTTCGTTGGTATCAATATACTCCTTGAATTCCAACTCAACCTTCTCCAGCCCGAACCGCCGGAGATAGAAGCTGACGGTCGCTTCGAAAGCCTTGTAGTCGGGCGTGCTCTTGTCGACGCTCGCGTTGGGTAGCAAGAACTCGTTGACCCTCCATACAAAACCCTCGACCGGCCGGCTGACATCAAGCCCTGGGATAGGATCCCCTTCCAGTTTGAGCGTAAACCCAGTCCGAGGGAACTGATTGAGGAACTCATCGACCTCCTGGCGCGGATTGAAGTCAGCCGGATGGAGGAACCAGCGGCTCGCTTGCATCGAGACCAAAGAGACCTTTGTCTGATAGAGCAGGCCGACTACTTGGCCCAGCGCGACGCTCCAGGGGAATACGTATGTCGGCCTCATGATGAACCGCCGCTCCTTAAAAAGCTTCGCCGCCTCCGCCAAGATAGTCTGAGGGCGGCGATCGGTCTCAATACCGGCCGCTTTCAGGTCGAGTATCGGAAGCGTGTGCGGGTCGATATCGACAAACCTCTTGTCGTCTCCATCGACGACTTTGCCGCCGCGTGCGGGCATGAGGAGTGCCTTATATCCGTTGTCGATGAGGCTGAAAGGAACTAGCTCGACGACGCTAAAGGGCTTCAGCATGCGTTCCACGAGCTTGCTCGAGTCGGGCGGGGTCATCTGCTCGACCGGTATTTTTACTTCCATGGTCCACCTGCCTTTCTTGAGGGTATACGTCTGCCCATACAATACTGAGGCTGCAGGCTATGTCAAACGGTTATTGTCTTTATAAAAACTTCTCGCCGTAGCGGCTCATCGCTCGCTCTACTATCTTGAGGCCCTCGCCTTTTTTGGTCGCTTTGTAGGTGCCCTCGCTCAACCGGCGCAGGATCTTTTCTTCCTCAAGCTTTTTTAATTTAAGCGTCAGCGTGCGAGTGGAGATGCCCGGCAATTCGCGCTCCAGCTCGCAAAAGCGCATCGGCTCCCCCGCTTCGAGCAGGGCGCGCACAACGAGCATCGTCCAGGTGTCCGAGAGCAGCTGGGCGGTTTTGGTTATCGGGCAGGTTGTTTTGATGGGCTTCATGGGCTGTACAGCAAGTATACCATATGCTGCAGTGGATAAGTACTTTACTTTGTAAAGTACAGGCTGCTATACTGCCTGTATATAGCAACCGCGTTACAAATTAACTAATCATATGGACTACACCACGCTCGCATCGAAAGACCTTCTCGAGAAGACTGCTGCTGCGCTTAAGGACCATCACTTCGAGCCGATTATCGTTGCCACCAAGGAAGAGGCGCTCGAAAAGATAAAAGAGCTTATCCCTACCGGCGCCTCGGTCATGAACGGCGCTTCGCGGACACTCGAGGAAGTGGGCTTTGTCGGGCACCTCAAGTCCGGCGACCACGACTGGCACAATCTGCACGAGGCGATCTTGAGCGAGAAGGACCCCGCGCTCCAGGCGAAACTCCGCCGCATGTCGGTGGTATCCGACTTCTACCTCGGCAGCGTGCACGCGCTCTCCTCGACCGGCGAGATGGTGATTGCCTCCAACACCGGCAGCCAGCTCCCCCATCTGGTCTATACTTCGCCCAATATTATTCTGGTGGTAAGCACGCAAAAAATAACGCCGACATTAACTGACGCGCTTGAGCGCCTGCGGGTGCATGTCATCCCGCTTGAGGACGAGCGCCTCGTAAAGGCTCATGGCATTCACACTACCCACGCCAAGACACTCATCATGCATCGCGAGAACCCGGATATGGGTCGCAAGGTGCACGTGATCCTAGTGGAGGAAAAGCTCGGGTTCTAATTACAGGGGGAGGCTGATCTGTACACCCGCAGTTGCGGAAGACGTGGCATCCTGGCTATCATTGGCGGCGTTTGCGCTATCGGTAGAGTTGGCAAAGCGCCCGCTCGCGCCTGCGCGTACGAAGTCTTTCTTAAACGTCTTGCTCGCATCGATGAGCGCCGAGAGCGCGACCGAATCGCGGATAACCCCGGTAAAGGTGGCGCGCGCACTTACATAGTCGGTGCTTGTCGCTTGTGCCAAGCCGTCCTGCATGCGCTGATCGAGATCGGCCAGCTGAGCAGTTACTTTTGCCGTGGTTGATGCGTCAAGCGATGCTTGCGCGCCGGCAAACTCTTGATGGGCATCCGCAAGCTCGCTTGCGGCCTTTTTTTGGAGCTGGAGCGCGATCTTTTGCTGCGTCGTGGTCGATTGCACTGCCGGAGCCGGCGCGCTCGCGCCCATTGCCTGCATAACCGTGATGCGACCGCCCGGCTCGGTGGGAGCTGGCTGGCCCGAGGTTGCATCGGCCGAAACCGAGAGCGACATGGTCTTTGCCTGCGGCGCCATTATGGCCGCCTTCATCGCAACGACTGCGCCGCCCGCATCATCATGTGCGCCGCGCGAGGCAACGCTCATTGCAATGGCATTTGAGTTTTCCTGCGTAGCGGGGTCTGCGCTCGCGCTTCCAAGGCGCGCCAATATGCCGCCCTGCGCCGCGAGCGACGAGTCGAGGTCGACGCTCGCCTCTACCCCGGCGGCGGGGTCGTTTGCGGTGAGCGTTGCCGCGATAGTATCGGCCTGCGCAATATGGTCGTTGAGATTGCTCTCGATCTGCGCGCTGGTGGTGGCATCAAGCCGGCCTTCCGATGCGAGCGTCTCGGCTTCCTTAAGCCGCGTCTCTGCAACTGCAGTGTGGAACGACACCTTTGCCTGGGGCGTAGTCGCAAGCGCGCCCTGCACATTCTCGTTTACGTAAATCTTGACCGGATACAAGACCGTGCCGGGCAATGCGCCCTGTGCGGCAAAGGCGGTCCCGCCGCCGGTAAACACGACCAAAAGCAGCGCGGCCGCGACAACCGCAAAGCGTCGATGGAATATAAAAAGATACGGGCTCGGCGTCTTGATACGTGCAGTCTGCGCGCGCTTGGATGCGTCCGCCATCGCAAAAATATTCGCACGCATAGTAGCCTTCTCACTTGAGGAGAGGCGTATCGCTTGCGCTTCTTGTTTTAAATTATTGAGCGGGTTGGTCATATTATTTTTGTCCGGGGATTTCTTCAGGCTCAAGGATGCTTTTCAGTTTTTTGAGCCCGCGATGCACGCGCACCGAGACCGCGTTCTCGCTCTCGCCTATAGCGTCGCCGATTTCTTTCGGCGAGAGTTGGTCGACATATCGCATCACGAGCACTTCGCGGTAGGTGTCGGGGAGCTTCTTGAGCGCCTCGAGCGCACGACCGCCCTCAAAGCGGTTGATCGCAGCCTCAAGCGTATTGCTTTCGTCGGCCGGCATCAGCGACTCGATGTCGCCGCCGCCTTCGTCGTGCTGCACCAGCGCTTCTAGCGAGAGTGATTTCATTTTGCGGTATTCGTCGATGATGAGGTTGTGGAGCGTGCGGTACAGAAAGGGCCGTATCTCGCGCACTTCCTCGCCGCGCTCCATGTACTGCCAAACCTTGAGAAAGGTCTCCTGGGTTATCTCGACCGCCCGTTCGCGGTCCGAGAGCCTGAGCGAGCAATGGCGGAAAAGCTCGTCGCTGTAGCGCTCATAAGCCTCGCCGAATTGTCGCTCTTGTTCCCTCATGGCTAAGACGGATGAGGGAGCTGCCCCTTTCACCCTCTATATATACTACCCGATAGGCCAACTGTAGGGCTATTTAATGGCTTTGGCAACCGCCCGGGCGATGCCTTTTTCGAACGGATTCGGGACTATTTTCTGCGCAGTGGGCCTTTTGACCAGGCTCGCCAGGTTCCGGGCGGCCCGGAGCTTCATGTCGTCGGTGATCTTGGTAACGCGGTTGTCGAGTGCGCCGCGAAAGACGCCCGGAAACACGAGCGAATTATTGATCTGGTTCGGATAGTCGGAGCGGCCGGTTGCCACGACTGCGGCGCCGGCCTTGTGCGCCGCCTCGGGCATGATCTCAGGAACGGGGTTCGCAAGGCCAAACACGATCGGATCCTTTGCCATCATCTTGACGTGCTCGGCGGTGATGAGATTCGGACCCGATACGCCAATCACCGCATCGGCATCGGGCAGTGCGTGCTTCAACTCTCCCGAAAGTCCATGATGACGGCTTGTTGCATGCGCCAATTCTTTTTTATGTTTTGAAAGGTCGGCACGATCGTGATGGACGATGCCTTTGCTGTCGAGCACGACTACGTGCTTTACTCCGGCTTTCAGCAAGAGTTTTGCCACAGCGGTCCCGGCTGCGCCCGCACCGACGATAACTACCTTAAGCGTCTCAAACTTTTTCTTGACTACCTTTGCGGCATTCATGAGCGCAGCAGTCACGGCAATTGCGGTGCCATGCTGGTCGTCGTGCATCACGGGGATATCGAGGCGCGCTTTGATCCGCTCTTCGATCTCAAAGCAATTCGGCGCGGCAAAGTCCTCAAGGTTGATGCCGCCGAATGCCGGTGCGATGCGCACGACCGTCTCGACGATCTCGTCGATGTCCTGCGTGTCGAGTGTTATAGGGAACGCGTCTACATTTGCGAATGTTTTAAAAAGCGCGGCCTTCCCTTCCATCACAGGCAATGCCCCGTATGGGCCGATATTCCCCAAACCTAAAACAGCAGAGCCGTCGGATATAACCGCGACCATCTTGCCTTTGATAGTGTAGTCGCGCGCCTCTTTCGGATTTTTTGCGACGTAGGAAGAAACTGCAGCAACACCGGGAGTATATATAAGAGAGAGGTCGGAGCGGTTTTTAACCTTCATAGGGAGCCCGGTCGAGATCTTTCCGCCAAGCTTTTTATGGAGCGCGAGCGCTTTTTGGGCGAGATTGTTTTTAGCCATGAAGGGCAGTATAACACCCGAGTCTATATAATAAGAGTATGCGCCTTACCGACCCTCTTTCAACCGCTCTGCGCCTGAGCGACGAGCACAAAAAGGCTCTCTCGCGGCTTGGGATCAAGACTATCCGCGATCTTCTTTTCTACTTCCCTTTCCGCTACGACATGGGCGGCGGCGAGTCTAGTGTTGCGGGGCTTCAGTTGGGCCAAGAGGTTTCGCTCATTGGTACGCTCGAAAAGCTTGAGGCAAAAAAATCGTGGAAGAGCCGCATCCCCATTGCCGAGGGCTACCTGCGCGACCAGACCGGGCGTATAAAGCTCAGATGGTTCAACCAGCCCTACATCGCCAAGATGTATGCGAACGACACGCTTGTTAAAGCGACCGGCAAGGTCACTGGCTCTGCTGGTAAAGAATATCTGGCAAACCCGCAGCTCGAGCGGGTATCCCCCACCGAAGCGGGGTTATTTAAAAAAACAGCTGATATACAAGTTGACGCGGATGCGGAGCCGCCGACTTTATTCGCGATGTACCCGGAGACGCGCGGCATCACTTCGCTCTGGTTCCGGCATGCTATCGAAAAGGTCCTGACGCAGGAAGCACTCGACAGTATCGAGGACCCGATACCGCAGGATTTGCTCAAGCGCTACAATCTGCCGACGCTCAAGACGGCGCTCGTGTGGATCCACGCGCCGCACAACATCAAAGACGCCGATGCCGCACGCAAGAGATTCGCATTCGAAGAAGTGTTTATGATCCAGCTTGAGCGCCAGCGTGAGCGAGCTCTGCAGGCAAGAGAAAAAAGTTTTGCCATTGATGCTCCGCGGGAAGCTATCGATGAGTTTATGTCGGCGTTCCCGTTTGAGGCCACCGGGGCACAGCATCATGCGATCGACGCAATACTACAAGACATGGCGAGCGGCCATCCGATGTCGCGTTTGCTCGAGGGCGACGTCGGCTCCGGCAAGACCGCCGTGGCTGCAACAGCCGCTTATGCCGCAGTGCGGACCCGACCGCAAGGTCAAAATTATGGCACGCTCCAAGTGGCCTATATGGCGCCGACCGAAATCTTGGCCAAGCAGCACTTTGAGTCTTTCATTAAATATTTTGAAAAGTTCCCCATTAATATCGGGCTAATTACCGGCTCGGGATGCTTTAAGTTCCCCTCCAAGTCGCGCCGGGGCGAGGCGACAAGCATTTCCCGCACACAACTTTTAAAATGGGTGGCGAACGGCGAGATTCCGGTCGTGATCGGCACGCACGCGCTGATCCAAAAGTCGGTCGCTTTCAAGCACTTGGCGCTTGTGGTTATAGACGAGCAGCATCGCTTCGGCACCAACCAGCGCCGCAAGCTCGCTAAAAAAGAGGTTCGCCTCCCCCATCTTCTCTCCATGACTGCAACGCCAATCCCCCGTACGCTCGCGCTCACCATATACGGAGACCTCGACCTGACGCTGCTCGACCAGATGCCGCCCGGGCGCAAGCCGATTATTACTGAGATTGTTAAGCCCGAGAATCGCGGCGAGGCGTATCAGCTTATGCGGCGAGAGCTGAAAGAGGGCCGCCAAGCGTACGTTATCTGTCCGCGCATCGACGAGCCGGATCCGCAGAAGGCATTTGCCATCCAGGCAAAGTCGGTCAAAGAGGAGGCAAGGCGGCTCAAGATAAAAGTATTCCCCGAATACACGATCGAGATTTTGCACAGCAAGATGAAGCCGAAGGAAAAGGACGACACGATGGCGCGTTTTGCCGCGCACGAGATAGATATCCTGGTTGCAACCTCGGTCGTCGAAGTGGGCGTCAATGTGCCCAACGCGACGCTTATCATGATAGAGGGCGCGGAGCGGTTCGGTCTCTCGCAGCTCCATCAGCTGCGCGGCCGTGTGGTGCGCTCAAATTACCAAGCATATTGCTTTGTATGCCCGGAGTCGCGCGGCGAGAAGACAATGGACAGGCTTAAAGCATTAACAAAAGCAAAAAACGGATTTGAGCTGGCCGAAATGGACCTTATGCAGCGCGGGCCCGGAGAATTGTCGGGCCGCCAGCAATGGGGCATATCCGACATAGGCATGGAAGCCTTAAAAAATCTAAAGCTTGTAGAAGCCGCTCGAACAGAAGCACTCACGCTCATTAAAAAAGACGAGACATTAAAGAAATATCCGCTCCTATCGGAAGCCCTGGCCCGCAGAGTGCAGGTCACACATTTTGAGTAAACCAGTGGGCGCGCTAGGGATCGAACCTAGGACCGGCCGTGTATAAGACGGCTGCTCTACCGCTGAGCTACGCGCCCTCGAGCCCTTACTCTACCCAGTTATAGCCTTTGTGACAATTGGGCAAAAACGACTATACTACTCTCCAATGCGGCATATCATCGAGTCCCAGCAGTTCGACCGGGCGCTCCTCCAGGAGCTTTTTGCAAAGGCAGACGGGCTTGAATCCGTTCGGGACGACTCGCTCAGAGGCCACATACTGGCCTCTCTTTTTTATGAGCCCTCGACCCGCACGAGATTCTCCTTCGAGTCGGCGATGCTGCGCCTCGGCGGCTCGATACTCTCAACCGAGAACGCGCGCGAGTTCTCCTCGGCCGCCAAGGGCGAGTCGCTCGAGGACAGCATCCGCATCACCTCGATGTATGCGGATGTAATCACACTACGGCACTATGAGGAGGACGCGGCCGAGCGCGCGGCAAAAGTGGCGACAGTGCCCATCATCAATGCCGGCAGCGGCAAAGGCCAGCATCCGACGCAGGCGCTGCTCGACCTCTACACCATCAAGCGCGAGCACGGCCACATCGACGGCCTCTCGATTGCCTTCGTCGGCGACCTCAAGCACGGCCGCACGGTGCGCTCGCTCGCATATTTGCTCGGCAAATTCGACAGCGTCCGCATCCACTTTATCTCTCCCTCCGAGCTGCGTATCGGTGCGGATATAAAAGAGTATCTTGACCGCCACGGTGTTGCGTACACCGAGAGCGACGACCTGGAGTCTGCACTTGGCCACATCGGCGTGCTCTACCAGACGCGCATACAAAAAGAGCGCTTCGAGGATGCTCTGCAGTACGAACTGCTTAAACATGCATACCGCATAGACAGAGAAACGGTGTCGCGCATGCGCCCGGGCGCTATTGTCATGCACCCGCTCCCCCGCGTCGACGAGATAGCAGTGGAGGTCGACCAATTGCCGCAAGCGGTCTATTTTAAGCAGGCGCAGTACGGGCTCTTGGTGCGCATGGCGCTCCTCAAGATGCTGTTCGAAAAATAATCGCGGGCTTTCTTTTTTATATAGCTAGCGTATTGTGCTTGCAGGTTCTTTAACAGGGAGTGCTTCATCATGAAGCTTCGTGGAATAGACTAC
>CAZLHN010000025.1:0-8645 GCA_964559665.1 uncultured Candidatus Saccharibacteria bacterium | reverse complement strand
CGCTTGCACTGAGCGCAGATCGGCGCCGCTCTCAAGCAGGTCGGTCGCAAAGCTGTGGCGGATGACGTGCGGCGTCACTTTGCGTGTGATACCGGCCTTGGTCGCATACTGTTTGATCATGCGCTCAACCGAGCGAGGAGTGAGCCGCAGCTGTTTGGCGCTCTTGGCCGCCTTACCCATCTGTATAAAAAGCGCGTCATCTATATCGCCGCGCTTATCAAGGTAGGCTTTGATAGCTTTTTTTGCAGCAGGGGAGAGGAACACAACGCGGACCTTCTCGCCCTTGCCGCGCACAGAAAACTCGTCGCGCGAGAGGTCAAGATCGCGATTAAGGCCCGTGAGCTCCGACACGCGCAAACCTGTTGAAAAGAAAAGCTCCATGATAGCCCTGTCGCGCAGCGCAGTGAGCGAGTCGCCTTTGGGGCCATTGATAAGGCGATTGAGCTCGTCGCTTGAGATGAGGTCGAGGTCGCGGGCGCCGATCTTGGCCAGCTCGATGCGCTCGGGGTTGAGCGACTCTATCTCGCGCTTGCGCAAGAACTTGAGGAACGCGCGCAGGCTGATCATGTAGTAATTCTGGGTCTTGTGCTTCATCGTGCCACTCGTACCCGACTGCCTATTGAGGTGTAGGCGGAACTCGCGCACGCTTTTCTCGCTGATAGCAGCGGGGGAGGAGACTTTGGCAAAAGCGAGGTAGCGCGTGAGGTAGCGATCGTAGTTCTCGACGGTCTTCACTGAGCGGCCTTTTTCAATCTCGAGATACTCCAAAAACTCTATTTTTAGGCTCTTAAGGTCATGTGAGGCCATACGTCGCACAATTTTATCATGGTTTCTCCATTGCTTGACAAATGTGTTGTAATATGGTAAGATTGAGAGTGGAAGTAAGTCCGGGGGTCGATGGCTAACCATCGAAAAGGACTTGAAATCAAATGCGGCGTATCTGTAGCGTACTTGCACTCCTTCTTATTGCACTCGTGGCAGGAGGGAGGGCGCAGGGGAGTACTACGAGCGATGAAGAGGCCTTCTATCGCTCGCAGATCATACCGATGGCTCTCAACGTATACCACGAGGCTCGGGGGGAGAAGGAACTCGGCCAGATGATGGTCGCGTACGTCACCCTCAAGCGGGCCGAGGACAATCGCTCCATGTGGGGTGGCCGTACGATCCTTGGAGTTGTGTTCAAGAAGAAGCAATTCTCTTGGACCGACGATCCGAGCATCGCAAAGTTGCTGCCACATGATCTCGCGTGGCGGAAGGCGCTAGCAGTCGCCACCTGGGTGGCGATGGGGTTCTTTGAACCTCCGGAAGTGCTTGTGGATGCGCGATACTACCTTAATCCTGATACCGCGGACCACAAGAATCTGTGCCTGATGGCGCAAAACTTCATCCAGGTCGGGATCGTGGGTAACCATCGATTCTACCGGGAGGCGAGCATGGGCGAAAAGCCCAAGTTCGTGCCCATCACGTTCAAATGCACATAAGGAGCCACCAAGAAAAGGCGCACCGTACAACCGGGCGCCTTTTTTCTTTCCAATATCTGTAGCCCTTGCAAAACCTACGGCGCTGTGATATGCTGTGTTTTAGCGGGGTATGTAAGACCCTGCATTTATATATGCTTACGAAGCAGAAAAAGACCAAGGCTATTAAGGAAGTCGCGATACATGATACGGATACGGGCTCGCCCGAGGTCCAAGTCGCCCTTTTGTCTAAGAAAATCGACGAGCTTACCTCGCATTTGAAGAAACACCTCAAAGACAAGCACTCGCGCCGTGGTCTCCTCCAGATGGTCGCAGACCGCCGCACGCATTTGAAGTATCTCGAGGGGTCCAACAAGAAGCGCTACAACGCACTTGTTAAGAAATTGGGCTTGAAGAAGTAAGGAAATTTTTCTACTGCTCGGGTGTACTATAGAGAAGGGAAGGTCGATTTTTATATTCCCTCTTAGCATTTTGTTCGCGTTCTCATCTGTTCCACATTTTTATTCGGTTAGTATGAACTTTTCATGGCAATCATTAAGCATAAAAGCCAGCGTGTCGGCATTTTTATAGACACGCAAAACCTGTATCACTCGGCAAAAAACCTTTATAAAGCAAAGGTAAACTTCGGCAACGTCGTTAAGGAAGCGCTCGCAGGGCGCGTGCTCATCCGGGCCGTAGCCTACGTTATCCGCACCGAGTCCGAGGAGGAGAAGGGCTTCTTTGAAGCGCTCAACAAGCTCGGTATCGAGACGAAAGTGAAGGACATCCGCGTATTCGCCGGCGGCGCCAAGAAGGCCGACTGGGACATCGGCATGGCTATCGACGCCATCGCGATGGCCAACAAGCTCGACACCGTTATATTGGCCACCGGCGACGGCGACTTTGTGCCGCTCGTCGAGTACCTGCGCTACACCGAGGGCTGCCAAGTGGAGGTTATCGCATTCGGCAAATCGTCCTCGGGCCAGCTGCGCGAGACGGTGGATGACTTTACCGACATGTGCGACGACCCGCGCAACTATTTGATCGGCTATCGAGGCGGCGGCCGCTGGATACCCGGCTTCACGTCCGGGGCAAACGACCGCGCGCAGAGCGCCGACACCAGCCCCGAGAACACCGAGGCGCCCGAAGAGCAAACCGGCGACGAAGACCCGGCAATAAAAATGTCGGGCGAAGGCGCATAACATACTTATTGCATACGAAAGAGCTCCGCTTCCGCGCGGAGCTTTTTTCTGTTACAGTCTCTATATATAAGTAACCGCGAAGCGGGTGGATAGGTAGCTCTCGAACACTGTCGAGACCTAAAATCTACCGGTTTCGCACAATTGCGAAATGCAAAGCAAAACATACGAGATGGAGATCGGCGGCAAAAAGATGATTGCCGAGTTTACCGACCTGGCGGAGCAGGCGAGCGGTTCGGTCATTTTGCGCTACGGCAATACCGCGGTGCTCGCAACCGCAGTCATGTCGGCGAAGACGCGCGACGATATCGATTACTTCCCACTCACTGTCGATTACGAAGAAAGATTCTACGCAGCAGGCAAAATCCTCGGCAGCCGATTTATCAAGCGCGAAGGGCGTCCCTCCGAGCAGGCAACACTCTCCGGCCGCGTTGTGGACCGTACAATTCGCCCGCTGTTCCCCTCGCATATCCGAAACGAGATCCAAGTAGTCATCACGGTGCTGGCACTCGACGAAGAGGACCCGGATGTAGTGGCGGTCAACGCCGCATCGCTTGCCTTGGCCACCTCACAGATCCCGTGGGGTGGGCCGGTCGCTGCAGTGCGCATCGGCAAGCAAGGGGGCGGAGATTTTATCATCAACCCGACCTACGCGCAGCGCGACGCAGCCGAAACCACGCTCGATATTTTGGCGTGCGGCAAAGACGGCACTATTAATATGATCGAGGTCGCAGGGCAGGAGGCGAGCGAGGCGGATGTAGCCGCGGGCTTTGCGCTCTCTGTAGAGGAGCACAACAAGATCCTGGACTGGCAGAAAAAGATTATCGCCGAGGTCGGCAAGGTAAAAGTTGATGCAGCAAAGCCGGAAATCCCCGCAGCGCTTGTAGCGCTCTATGACGCGCAGTTCGCGAGCAAAGTTCGCGACGCCGTCTTTTGCGGCACGGCCGGCAAAGACGCTATCCACGAGGTGCAGCACGAGTGGATGGACGCGGTTGCAGCCGACGAGGCGCTCAAAGAAATTAAATCGGGATTGGTGAAGCGATTCCTCGAAGACAAAGTCGACGAAGAGATCCATCGCGGCGCTATCGAGGACAACAAGCGCCCCGACAATCGTCCGTTCGACCAGATCCGCCCGCTGTTTGCTAAAGCCGGCGGCGTATCACCGATGCTCCACGGCTCGGGCATCTTCTACCGCGGCGGCACGCACGTATTTACCGCGCTCACGCTCGGCGGCCCCGGCGACTCACAGCTTGTCGACACGATGGAGGAACACGATGTTAAAAAGCGATTCATGCATCACTACAACTTCCCGCCATTCTCGGCAGGGGAGACCGGCCGCATGGGCGGCATCAACCGCCGCGCTATCGGCCACGGCGCGCTTGCTGAGAAGGCGCTCGAGGCGGTTATCCCGGATGCAGTAGCATTCCCATACACGATCCGCTTGGTCTCGGAATGTTTTGCATCAAACGGATCCACCTCAATGGGCTCGGTGTGCGCATCTACTCTTGCGCTCATGGATGGTGGTGTACCTATCAAGGCGCCGGTAGCTGGCATCGCGATGGGCCTCATGACACACAATGGCGAGAACCGCGTACTCACCGACATCCAGGGCCCAGAAGACGAATTTGGCGGCATGGACTTTAAAGTGGCGGGCACCAAAAACGGCATCACCGCGATACAGCTCGACATCAAGCTCGACGGCATCCCGGTGCCTATTCTTGTCGAGGCGCTTGGCGGTGCTAAAAAAGCACGTCTTGAAATACTCGATGTCATTACAAAAGAGATTGCTGCACCGCGCGCAAATATCTCGCCGCGCGCGCCGGAAATACTTACCATGAAGGTAAAGCCTGACCAGATCGGCTTAGTCATCGGCGGCGGCGGCAAGACCATCAACGGCATAAGGGACGTGTCCGAGGTTGACGACATCACTATAGAGGACGACGGCTCGATATTTATCACCGGCAAGAACGGCGCCGCACAGATGGCCAAAGCAATGATCGAAGCGCTTGTAAAGGAATATAAACCGGGCGAAATATACGAGGGCGAGGTGACGCGGCTCATGGATTTTGGCGCGTTTGTGCGCGTGGGGCCCGGCAAAGACGCCGAGGGCTTGGTGCACGTGTCCGAGGTGGCTCCCTTCAGAATCGATAAAATATCCAGTGCGGTCGCAGTAGGGGACAAAGTACGGGTTATGATAAAGGAGATAGACGAGAAGGGCCGCATCAATCTCTCCATCAAGATGGCAGACCCTGACTTCGCTATTCGAAAGGGCTTAACGCCCTCAACCAATCCCCATGGATCTGAACCCGCTCGCACCTCAAGGCCCCCAAGAAGGGACTTCTAATACTCCCCCAGCAGCGCCGGCTGCACCCGCTGCGCCGCTAGCGCCTGTCCCGTCTGCTCCAAAGGCTCCGGCACCTTCCGCGCAATCAAGCGGGGTACAAGTAGACCTAAGCAAAATCCTTCTACCGAAAAAAGACACTGCGGGCAAGACCGTGGACAGTGCGCAGCGGGTCAATGCCGGCGCGCTCATGGCGCAAGAGACCGGCGCTTCGCTGCCGAAGGCACCACCACCGGCGCCCTTAGCGCCAACCGCTCCCGTGCAGCCAAAAAAAGAAGAGTCATCCGTCAGGCCGGTCGAGACATACCAGGGCGACATCGAGAAGCTTGTACAAAACAAGAATGTCTCGGTCGTCTCGATCGCCGCGGCGGAGGCCGTCCGGCGCGGCGGCGCGAGCTTGGGTGGAGAGCAGCCCGCCAAGGAGCCTGTCGACTGGGGTGCGATGCTGAAGCGCGCGGGCATGATAGGCGGGGGCGTCTTGCTCTTGGCTGTCGCAGCCGGCCTCATACTTTTTGTGCTCCAGCCGGCCAGGAGCGTACAGGTGCCCGCGGCGGCGGTCTCGCCATTCATCAACGTGGACGCCACCAAGGTGCTCACTATCCCGGCTAACAACAAACTGACGCATACCGACGTCGTGAACTCGCTCAACGACGAGCGCAAGGCCGTGCAGCTTTCGCTTGGTCTTATGGAGCGGCTCTATATCGCGGAGTCCGCTACGACAACAGATGGCAAGGAAACGCTCACGCCGCTCACCGCGCAGCAGGTGCTTGAGTTTCTCTCGCCGAACGTGCCCGATGCGCTTGCGCGCTCGGTCGACCCGGTGCAATTCCTGCTCGGCATCCATGTATATGCAGAAAACCAGCCGTTTCTTATTTTAAGAACCGACTCCTACGAACAAGCCTATGCCGCTATGCTCAGTTGGGAGCCGTACATGCAGCAGGACCTCTCGCCGCTCTTTACCCGGACGCCGTCGGTGCAGCTCTCGAGCACTCCCGCGGACATGACCACAACGATTGTCGATGCGACTACAACCTCCGCGACCACCACCGACGAAAGCGCGCCTCCCGAGCAGACGTATACGGCGCCGGCAGTCTTTGTAGACCAAATAGTCGAGAACCAGGACGCGCGCGTAATAAAGGATGCTAACGGCAATATTCTCCTGTTGTGGGCATTTATCGGCCGCCAAACGCTCGTCGTCACAAACAACGAGGTCACGCTGCGCGAGATAATCAGCCGGCTTACGACCCCGCCCATCGTGCCCCAACCCTAGACCTGTTTGCACGGGGATCTGGCTGGGGTACTATCTATCTATATGAATACCGACCACTTTAAGTCAAAACTGGAAGCGGAGCTGAAACTAGTCGAGGGGGAGCTCAAGACCGTGGGCGCGCAAAATCCCAAGAACCCGGCCGACTGGGAAGGCAAAGAGGTGGAGATGGATGTTACCAACAACGAAGATGACGAGCTCGGCGACAAGATGGAGGAGTACGGCGAGAATCGCGCTATCAACGACACGCTAGAGATCCGCTATAACAATATCAAGCGCGCGCTCGATAAAATTGCAAAGGGTACCTACGGCGTGTGCGAAGTTGGCGGCGAAAAGATAGAGGAGGATCGCCTCGAGGCCAACCCCGCAGCCCGCACTTGCAAAGACCACATGAACGACGAGGCGTCACTTGCGTAAATAAACCGCGCGCGTAGTATATCGCGATGCAATATGCACGCGTGTACGGCGCACAGACCTCGCTCCTCTCCCCGTATATTGTTTCTATTGAGACCGACCTCTCGCGCGGGCTGCACGCTTTTACCGTTGTCGGCCTCCCAGACAAGGCGGTTGAGGAATCGCGCGACCGCGTCGCTGCCGCGATAAAACATTCGGGTTTTGAATCTCCCAAATCTCGCAACCAAAAAATCGTCATCTCGCTCGCGCCGGCTGATCTAAAAAAGGAAGGGCCGATGTTCGACCTTCCCATCGCGCTCTCGTACCTCGTCGCCTCCGACGACATCCGTTTTGACCCCGAGCCGTATCTTTTTATCGGCGAACTTTCTCTCGACGGCCAGCTGCGCGGAGTGCGCGGCATCTTGCCGCTCGTTGCAGAAGCAAAGCGCCAAGGCAAGCGCGCTATTTTTGTGCCGAAAGAAAACGAAGAGGAAGCCGCGCTCGTGCCGGGAATAGAAGTGTACGGGGCAACTAGTCTGGAGGAGGTTATCGCGCATGTAAACACTAAGCCTGCGGCAACCGGGGCGGCGCAAAAGAAAAAAGGCGGGCCGATGGGGAAACTCGCTCCTGCAAAGCAGACAAAACTCGAGCCGGCATACGGCGAGACGAAATTTGCGTTCGAGGATATCCGCGGGCAAGAGTCTGCAAAGCGCGCGGCAATCATTGCTGCAGCGGGTGGACACAATCTCGGCCTTTCCGGCCCGCCGGGCACTGGCAAGACGATGCTCGCACGTGCGCTTGCTTCGGTTCTGCCGCCGTTGTCATTCGATGAAATGCTTGAGGTCAACAGTATCCACTCGGTGGCGGGTGTGCTTCGCGGGGAACTCATGACCATGCCGCCGATGCGCAGCCCACACCATACCGCATCGTATGTTTCGATCGTGGGCGGAGGAGCGAGCCCGCGCCCCGGCGAGGCAACGTTGGCCCACCGTGGCGTGCTATTCCTCGACGAGTTCCCCGAGTTCGATAGGCGAGTGATAGAGGCGCTGCGCCAGCCGCTTGAAGACCGAGTTATTTCAATCTCGCGCGCACGCGGCACAGCGCAATTCCCTGCGCGCTTTACGCTCGTGGCAGCAATGAACCCATGCCCGTGCGGCAACTATGGCCACCCGGAGATAGCTTGCACTTGTACGCCCATAAGTCTTGAGAGATACCGCCGTAAGATCTCGGGCCCCATCGCCGACCGCGTGGACCTTTGGATGACTATGGGCCCGGTTGAGCTGGGCGAGTTAGGAAAGAGAAACAAAGAGGGGACTGAGACCGCCGCAGCGCGGGAGCAAGTACTAAGAGCGCGTGCCGCGCAAGAGCGCAGGTTTGGCGTAAAAGGCAAAACCAACAGCGAGCTCTCGCCTCGCGAACTGGATGAACTCGTACCACTTGATCCGAAAGTACGGGCAACGCTCGAGAAAGCCGGCGAGCGTCTGAGCCTTTCGCCGAGAGCGTTTCATCGAGTGATAAAAGTGGCGCGCACGATTGCAGACCTGGACGGCAGTGAGGACGTTAAGGAGTCGCACGTTCTGGAAGCCCTCCAGTATCGGCAGAGGAAGAGCTAGCGGAAATATTTTGGAGGTCGAGATACTTATTAAGAGCCTCCATCGACAGAGCTGTTGTAAATTCCTCGGACCCGTAATACGGAAAAGGGGCTGTCCAGGAGACATATCTTGGCCACGATCCATTCTCTCCCTGGGAGCCTAACAGATAGGAAGCGGCGCCGTTTACTTCCTTGCCCGTATATCCATCATTGATGAGCACGTTGAGCGCGGCTGCAGTATCGAGCGCGTTCCCGAACGATCCGTCTTTTTTCTGGAGCGACAGCACCTTCTTGACGAGCACCTCCTTGCTTGCGGAGAGGCACGAGGCGCCCTCCGCCTCGGCCCTTGAAACGAGATAGTAAAAAACAAGAGGATCGGGATAGTAGGTTGAGCACT
>CAZLHN010000024.1:0-8699 GCA_964559665.1 uncultured Candidatus Saccharibacteria bacterium | reverse complement strand
GATGGAAGCCGATGCGACCTCACCTGCCTGAGCAAATGCGTCGCGGAGCTCGTCCCCCGTAGTGCGGTACGGAAGTCCGCCTACGAAAAGTTTGCGTGCCATATATTGCGCGAAAAACAATTAGATAATTCTGTTCTCCGTAAGGCGACCCTCCCTGCCTTTTGCGCGGCACACTGGAGTTCTTACTCGAACGCCGCTACTATAGCACGGTCCTAAAACCATGCAATAGGCCTATTTGAGGCTGGCAAATACCACCAATCGCTGGTCAAACGACTTTGCCGATTGCACCCAGCTGCCGTCGCAGGTTATAAGCACCACCTGGGAGGGCCCGCTTGTGGAAAAAATGGCTCCAGTTGGGGCTCCATTAACCGGATACTCGTTGATCTCGGACACCTGATAGGTGAGGCTATGGCCGCTTGCGTCGGATACTATAACCTGGTCGCCGATGCCTATTTGCGAGAGATGCTCGAAGACCCCCGCGGTCGTGAGCGCGTTGTTGACATGGCCATCTATAACGGCGTTGCCGGGCTGCCCCGGCTTCGGGCCGAGGTCGTACCAGGCGGTGTTTTGCCAAGTCGTAGGGGTGCCCATCGACCCGTCTGCCTTTTTGCCGACCGATTCCACCTTGGCGTCGATCGCGAGCGTCGGGACTTGCAGACGGGTCAGCACGAGTGCCGAAGCGCTGCTTGTGGCAGTCGGCGCAACCGCCGGATTAAGCAGCGACGGATCGACAATAGCCGCCGCAGGCGCAAACGCCATGAACGATGCGCTGTCGCCGAACGTGCTTTTAGAGACGCGGGCCATCACGTCGGCCGCGCCGATGAGCACCGCGAGCACGCCAAGCGCTATCGCCACTTTGCGCAACCAGTGCGAAGGATGTCTGGGCGAGTCAGCCAAAACGCCGGACCTAGCCGAGGATAACAGCAAGGGCTTTTCTGACATACGGTAGCGCGAGCGCAATCGCCGCGAGCAGGAGCACCGCCGCAAACGCGAAGCTGGCCGAGCTTATCGGCTCAAAGCCGGTGTTCGGGAGCGTCGGAACGTACTTGGCGACGACGGTAACCGGCTGCTGATATACCGGCGCGACATACGGCTGATAATACGGATATTGGTACGGGTACTGATTGTTGTAGGAGCTTGTCAGCGTGACATAGCACACCGCCGTCTGGTTGTTCATGATCGTACCCGAGCAGCCGGAAGAATAGCTCGCCGTATAGCCAGATTGGTTATACAGAGAGACAGAATATGCGCCGCTCACCCACACGGTGGTGCCGTTTTGGGAGCCGGTTACATACTGCTGGCCGGACGTCGCGCCGGAGACATAGAGCGTAAAGCTTGATGGCGATGCGGAACCTCCGTATTGATTGCTAACTTGCGTGTAGATCGTTACTGAACCCTGCGTAGTACAATTATAGTTCGAGTAGCCGTTGTTTCCGTAACAATTATTGTTGTACGGATAATATTGTGCCGATGCGAGCGCGGGCACGAGGGCCGCGGCCAAGAGCACGACACCGGAGAAGAACGCGACGAAGGAGCGCTTGAACGTAGTCATAGCAATCTGAAAATAAGCAAATAAAAGGGCGCTGAAGCCGGAGCAGACCTAATTTCCATCCTACCCTCTTTTTCTGAAAGCGCAATTAATATCCCGCCGGGATAGTGATAGAGGAGAGAAACGCGGGAATAACAAGTGGAAGTATCAGGAGCGGCACCACGATGGCGCCGACGGTTATCCAGAAGCCCCAAAGCATGTATTTGCGCATCTTTTCCGAGGACTCGTAGGTAGCCTCTATCTTGCCTTGGAGCTCGGCGAGCTTTATCTCGATGCGGTCAAGTTGCTCTTGCATGCCCCTAGTATACACCAGGCCAGGCTTCATACCCCCGACAGCCTGCTTGACATATATTTATCCTGGGAGTATTATTTAGGTTGCCTAACTATTAGCAAAACAAATGAAGAGAGAAACCGCTACAACCTTTTCGCTCATGTGGGAGTTCGGCCGCCTTATCCGCAGCCGGATGCGCGACGGCGCCCAGCCCTGCCCCTCGATCTCGCAGATCGAGGCGCTCCAGTTCGTGTCCGAGCAGGGAGGCCCTACCATGCGCGACATCGCCGCCCTTCTGAAAGTCAAGGCGCCGTCGGCTACCGCGCTTGTTGACGAGCTGGTGGGATCCGGATTCTTGACGCGCACGCCGGATCCGGCCGACCGCCGCCAGGTGCGCCTGGCGATGACGCGCAAAGGAGCGAGCGCCCTCGCTACGGCAGTGGCGCGCAAGAAAAAGGTCATTAGTTCGGTTCTCTCCCCCTTGGCCGCAAGCGACAAGGCGCAGTTTGATCGTCTTTTACAAAAAATACTTACTCATAACGCATAACATATGAAGCATTTTTTTAGCAGCCATGTGCTGACCAATCCGCTCGTGTTGGGAGCGGGAGCTATTGTTGCGCTCATCGCCGTGGGTAGCGGCGCATACTATATATCCGGCGTCCGCTCGCCAAGCGTAAGCGAGCTTCCTCCCGCGGTTGCGACCACCACCATCACCGGCACTGGCACCGTTGAGCCTTCGCAGAATCCGGATTTGGCCTTTGAAAGCTCCGGCCGCGTGACGCATGTATATGTCGCGGTCGGCGATGCGGTGTCGCAGGGCCAGACGCTTGCCACGCTCGACGCGAGCACGCTCTCGGCCCAGCGCGCGCAGGCCGTCGCGGGGCTCAACGCCGCGCAGGCGACGCTCGAGCAGATGCAAGCGGGCGCACGTGACGTCGACATACAGGCAAAGCAGACCGCGCTCGCCCAGGCGCAGCTCTCCGTAAATAATCTCTACGCAACAGTGTCCGACGTGCTTAGCGACGCGTACGGCAAGACCTATAGCGCGGTGCAAAACGACACCAACGCGCTCTTTAATAATCCAAACTCGACAAACGCCACGCTCGCGTTCACAACCTCCGACAGTGCCTCGGCTATCAACAGCGTAAATGTGCGCATACAAAGCAATGGGGAGCTCACATCATGGAGTGCAGAGCTTGCCGCGCTTTCTACCTCTAATAGCACCGCGCAGCTGGACGCCGCAATAACCGCCGACTTGGCGCACCTCTCCCAGGTCCGAGACTACGCCAATACGCTGACGCTTGCTCTCGCGGGCGCCGTGCAGACAAGCTCGTTCTCCCAGGCTACGATCAGCGCCGACATCACGCTTGTGGGGGCTATGCGCGATATCGTGACCGCGCGCATCTCGGCGCTCCAGGCACTCCAGCAGCAAATAGCCGCCGGCAAACTTGCCGTGCAATCAGCGCAGGATTCGCTCAACCAGACGCTCGCGGGCTCGACCAAGCAGCAGCTCGACGCGCAGCAGGCGCAGGTCGAGGCGGCGCAGGCAAACGTCGCATCCGTCGACGCGCAGATCGCCAAGACCGTTATCGTGGCGCCCTTCTCGGGCAGCGTCGCGAGCGTGCGCGTCAAGACGGGCGACATCATCTCGCCCGATGTCGCGGTCATCTCGCTCATCCCCAAGAGCGCGCTCCAGGTGATCGCGTACTTCTCGGAGGTCGACGCGGCTTCCATTACGGTAGGCATGAATGCGGACGTGACGCTCGATGCATACGGAGCGGGGCGCGTCTTCCCCGCCACGGTCGTCTCGGTCGACAAGTCGCCCACCGAACAAAACGGCGTGCCGGCGTATAAAGTGGTGCTCCAGTTCGCGCAAAGCGACCCGGCGATAGCACCAGGCATGACTGCGAACGCAACTATAAATCAATAATCAAATACAATGGCAGATAAAAAACCTATGGACAGACGCGCGCTCGCACTTGCGGCATTTCTCGTGGTCGTGGTCGGCGGCACCATCGCCGCGCTCGCCTATCTCGGGGTCTCGAGCAAAAGCGTATATATAGACAAGGCGCAGATATCGGCACCGACGGCTGAGCTCGCACCCACCGTGGCGGGCAACCTGATGCATACCTACGTTGCGGTCGGCGACATCATCGCGCCGAACACCGTTGTGGCGCAGGTGGGCGTCGAGCTTATCAAGTCGACCGCGGGCGGCCTTGTTGTCGACGCGCGCACCGACACGGGCACGCTTATCAACCCCGGCACTGCCGTGGTTACAACCGTCGACCCGACCGCGCTGCGTGTCGTGGGCGATGTGCAGGAGAACAAGGGCCTCACCGACATCAAGGTCGGACAGCCTGCGACATTCACCGTCGACGCATTCGGCGGAGAGCAATTTACCGGCGTAGTCGACGAAGTTTCCCCCACCGCGCAAAGCGGCGACGTCGTCTTCTCGGTTTCCGACAAGCGGCAGGAGCAGGACTTCACCGTCAAGGTGCGCTTTGACACCACGGCGCATCCGGAACTCAAGAACGGCATGTCCGCCAAGATCTGGATCTACAAGCAATAAAACATAATGCCGGCAAAATCGGACAACGCGAAGTGGCTGATACTGGCTACCGTGATGGTAGGCACGTTTTTGGGGCGTCTCGACCAGACGGTCGTTAACCTCGCGCTGCCTAAAATCATCGACGACTTCGCGATCACGGTATCGGCCGCCGGCTGGATAGCGACCGCCTACATCCTGGCCAACGCCGTCTTCGTGCCTGTATGGGGCAAGCTCGGAGACACGATCGGCCGCAAGAAGGTGTACATCATGGGCTTCGCGATCTTTATCGTCGGCTCTGCATTAGCTGGGTTGTCGTGGAATCTCGGCAGCATGATCGTCTTCCGCATCATCCAGGCGGTGGCGTCGTCGGCCGACTACCCCACCGCGATGGCGATACTTGCATTCACTTTTAAACAAGGGCGCGAGCGGGCGCAGGCGCTGGGCATCTGGTCGTCGGTCTTTGCCGCGTCGGCGGTGGTGGGCCCGCTCATCGGCGGTCCGCTTATCGACAGCCTCGGCTGGCGCTGGGTGTTCCTCATCAATATCCCGGTCGGCATCGTCGGGCTCCTCATGGCGCTCGTGTTCGTTCCGGAATCGACCGGCCGCGAGACCGTCTCGTTCGACTGGTGGGGCGCTATTACGCTCGGCAGCGCGCTCTCGGCACTCGTGCTCGTGCTCGACCAGGGCACTTCCTGGGGCTGGACCTCGGTCAACAGCCTCTTATGCTACCTTTCTGTAGTCGTATTTATTACCATCTTCTACTTTATCGAGCGCAAACATCCGGAGCCTATTGTCGATCTCAAATTCTTTAAAAATTCCGTGTTCGTCAACACTTTGGCGAATAACTTCATCGTCTTCATGGGCCTGTCGGGGAGCATTTTCGTCATCCCCATTTTTGCGCAGACATTCCTCGGCTACAGCGCAACACAGTCCGGCTATCTCTTTATCCCTATGGCTGGCGCGCTGATGCTCGCTTCTCCCTTGGGCGGCGCGCTCACCGGCCGCGTGAAAGCTAATTATGTTATTGCAGCCTCAACGGGCGTTGCCGCGTTCGGGCTGTTCCTCTTCGCACATTTTATAGACGTGCGCGCCACCGCGCTCAACATTATGATCCCACTGGGCGTCATGGCATTTGGCCTCGGCTTCGGCATGGCGCAGCGCACCGGCGCCGTGGCAGCGGTCGTGCCGTCGGAGGAGATGGGCGTCGCCTCATCGGTGCTCGCACTCGTGCGCAATATCTCGGGCGCGTTCGGGATCGCGCTCTTCGGCACCCTGCTCCAAAGCTCGACCGAGAGCAACGTACTCAAGATCTCGCAAAACAGCGTGCTCAACGTGCACACTCCCGCAGCGACGCAAATGTATGTGGCTTTGATAGAACTCAAGGCGCAGGTGGATGCTTATCACACGATATTCATAGCCGGCATGGCACTCCTGATAGTGGGAGCGATAGCCGCGCTGTGGCTCCATATCCCTGAAAGAAAACTAGAAGGCCCGATAGTGGTGCACGAGTAGCGCTGCCGATTAAATTACCCGGCGATGTGGATGGCCACAAAGAGGACTCCTGCGCCAAGAAGCGTCATGAGGGTGGTCATAAATTTCGGATGCTGGTGGTAGCTTTCGGGCACTAAGTCGGAGGCGCCGATGTAGAGAAAGAATCCGGCGAAGAGCGCGAGCAGCAGGCCGAGCGAATCCTCGGATACGCTGAACAAAAGCGTTACTAATACGCCCGCAACCGGCGCGAGCGCGTCTACCACAAGCCACTGCATGGCTTTTTTACGCTCCCCGCCGTGGCGCACCACTACGTTGACCGTATTGATGCCGTCGGAAAAGTCGTGCGCCAAAACGGCCGCTGCGACAAAAAGCCCGACTGCTGCCGAAACCTGGAACGCGAGCCCGATACCCACGCCGTCCAAAAAGCTGTGTATCGAGAGCGAGCCCGCGCGCACATGGCCGCGCGATTGGGCGTGATGCTCGTCGCCGTCTTCGTGCGTATGCGAGTGGAGCAGCAGCACGCGATCAAGCAATAGGTAGAGCAAAAACCCGAGCGCGGTAAAGGATACTACGGTCGAGAGTTCGTGCGCATGGCCGCCCAGATCAAGCGCCTCGGGCAAGAGATCGAAGAACGCGACCGCGACCACCGCCCCGGCGCTAAACCCGAGTATGAGGTGGAGATTGTCGCGCAACCGCAATGCCAGTAAACCGCCCAGCATGGTGGCGCAAAACGCGGCGATGGCTATAAGCAGTACCATACGATTTTTATACTTTACCACGCATATGCGCAATAAGCGTATACTTAGTTCGATGCTACTCAAATTGGCACTAGGGACTACT
The DNA here is from genome assembly GCA_964559665.1 of uncultured Candidatus Saccharibacteria bacterium. Classification (GTDB taxonomy): domain Bacteria; phylum Patescibacteriota; class Minisyncoccia; order Phycocordibacterales; family SBAW01; genus GWA1-54-10. Next base: position 2,000 of record CAZLHN010000024.1, on the reverse strand, counting down.
CTGGCAGCGCAATTATTCCTACCGATTTTGGCGCATGCGCAAGCCGACACAGTGCCGGACACTGTAACCATCGAAAAAGCGCGAGTGCTCGAGGTCACCGACCAGCACAGTACAACAATCGCAGGCACCGACACGCCATCGCAGGTTGAGACGCTCAAAGCGCAAATACTGGATGGAGCGGACCAGGGGCAAACCGTCACATTCGAGAATGACTACACGCAACTTACGGCCGGAGACCTTTTTTATATCCGGCATGATACCAACCAGCTTGACGGCACCGACTACTGGACCGTGTCCGATGCCTATCGCTTGAATATCCTCATCGTCCTTGCACTCGCATTCCTGGTACTTATCTGCATCTTTGGCGGCATACAGGGCATACGAGGGCTTGCGAGCCTGTGCGGCAGCTTTATTCTCATCTTTTATCTTTTGCTTCCCGGGATACTAAGCGGCTACTCCCCTATCATTGTGAGTATCGGCGTGTCGTCGCTTATCATTATCGTCGGCTCATACATCACACACGGCTTCAACAAAACGACCACGGCCGCCGTGCTTGGCATGATAGCCACCGTCCTTATCACCGGGCTTGGAGCCTGGTGGGCGGTGCAGGCAGGACACCTAAGCGGCTATTCGACCGAGGAAAACGTATACCTGAACTTCAATACGCACGGAGGCATCAACATGGTGGGGCTCCTATTCGGCGGCATTATGATCGGCCTTCTAGGCGTCCTCTATGACATCGCGATAGGCCAGGCGGTAGCTGTCGAGGAACTCTTCAGCGCAGGCAGGCATCTCTCTAGGATCGAGATTTACAGAAAAGCGATCCGCATAGGGCGCGAGCATATAGGCGCGCTTGTGAACACCTTGGCGATAGCGTATGTAGGTGTGGCACTGCCGCTCCTTTTATTGGTGGAGCAAACTGCAACCACAAGTCTGGGTTCGATCATCAACAGCGAGATCTTCGCCACCGAGATCGTGCGCATTTTGATCGGCGGCATCGGGCTGGTGCTCGGCGTGCCTATCACGACGCTCATCGCTTCGTATATGCTTTCAGAAAAGGACAAGCGCGAGGCAACTATTCCGCATCATCACTAAGCCCGGGCGGCGCACGCTTTGCAGATGCCGAAGAACTCCATCGAGTGATCGTCGATCGCGCTGAATTTCTTCGCTTTTTTTGCCACCTGCTTTACGAAAGGTTCGGTATTGCAATCCACGTCCTCCACCAGCCCGCAGCTAGTGCAGACGATATGGTGATGGTGGGGACGCAATACCTGGAGCTCATAATGCGCATGGCCGTGGCGGAAGTCCACCTCGCGCACAACGCCCGAGGCGACCATCGACTCGAGTGCGCGGTAAAGCGTCACTCGATCAACGGCGTTCTTGAGTTTCTTTTCGAGATACGAGACGGTCACGGGCTTTTGCTCACCAAAGAGCACAGAGAGAAGGAGCACACGCCCGGGAGTGGCTTTATAGCCTCCTTGGCGCAGAACCTCTTTAAAATCGGGTTTATGTGTAGGCATACCCGACCACAGTATCATAAACGCAACAAGTTTGCAACTATTATAGAGGCGCGCTATAGTACAGATGCAACTTAGTTGCATATATGAAAGTGGCTTTCCTAGGCAAGGGCGGCAGTGGCAAGTCCACGCTTGCCACCCAGTGCGTCAGGTATCTGCACAACAGGGGCGATATCGTGCTGGCTATCGATGCAGACCACAACATGGATCTTTCGTACAATCTGGGTGTCGAGCCAAGCGTATTCCTCGGCAGCGACCCCTTTGCGATCAAGAGTTATTTGGGCCTCCCCGAAGAAGCAACCTTTGTGCAAGCGCGCACGGTCGCGGCGGCAAAGAATATTTCCTTCGGGCTCGACCCTGCTGATTCGTTTACAAAGCGCATGACCACCGCCGTTGATGGTCGAACACTTTTGATGACGGCCGGCCCGCATACGGATATCGTGCGCGAGGGCGTTGCATGCAGCCATTCTCTCGCTGCTCCTC
>CAZLHN010000023.1:0-8821 GCA_964559665.1 uncultured Candidatus Saccharibacteria bacterium | reverse complement strand
CTCCTTGCGCGCTCTGTCGCCCGCGTACATGCCACCTATTTGCGGTACCGTAACGTGGCTCTCGTCGATAACGGTCAAAAAGTCCGGCGTGCCATCGGCCTTGTGCGGGAAATATTCCAAAAGCGAGAATGGCGGCTGGCCGGGAGCGCGGCCATCAAAGTGGCGGGAGTAGTTTTCTATCCCGTTGCAGTAGCCGATCTCCCTGATCATCGCGAGGTCGTGGTTCGTGCGGCGTTTCAAGCGCTCGGCCTCGAGCATCTTGCCCTTGCGCTCAAATTCTGCAAGCTGTTCCTTCAATTCGTGCTTGATGTCCTCGATAGCGCGCACGCGCTCGTCCTCGGGGGTCACATAGTGCTTGGCCGGAAACAGGAATAGCGAGTCCTTGGGCTCCTTTTCAGCGCGAGTTATGGCATCTATCACGCGCACGCGCGAGATCGTCTCGCCCTCGAATTCGACTCTATACAAAACGCGCTCCCCGGTGGGCATTATCTCGATCGAGTTGCCGACTGCGCGGAATGTGCCCGGCGTAATGTCGGCATTGGTGCGGCTAAAGTAGACCGAAATAAGTTCGCGTATTAATTCTGCGCGATTAATTTTGCGGCCGGGCGTAATTTCGAGATGTACTTTCCTGTACTCTTCGGGCGAACCGAGCGCGTAGATGCACGAGACGGATGCAACGATGATAACGTCCTTGCGCGAGAGCAGCGCCTGGGTCGAGGCATGGCGCAAACGGTCGATCTCCTCATTGATCTGCGCCTCTTTCTCTATATACGTGTCCGAGTGCGGGATGTACGCCTCCGGCTGGTAGTAGTCGTAGTATGAGACGAAGTATTGGACCGACGCGTCGGGAAAGAACTCGCGGTACTCCTGCGCCAGCTGCGCGGCGAGCGTTTTATTGTGCGCGATAACAAGCGTTGGCTTGCCAATAGCCTCGATGACATTGGCGATGGTGAAGGTTTTGCCCGAGCCGGTAACACCGAGCAAGGTTTGGTGCTCGTCGCCGGCCTTAATCCCTTTTACCAAAGCCTCGATAGCCTTGGGCTGGTCGCCGGCGGGCTGGTAGTCGGATTTGATCTTAAACGTAGCCATGAATGGCTATTCTATCATTTTTGGTACCTCGAAAGAAATGAATCTCTATATTGCTCGAATGTTCCATCAAGCAGTGAGGCGCGGATCTTTTTGGTGAGATTGGTCAGGAAATAGATATTGTGCTCGGAGGCGAGCATCGGCCCCAGCATCTCGCCGCTCCTAAACAGGTGGTGGATGTAGCTTTTGGTAAATGTTTTGCACACCAGACAGTCGCACTCGGGGTCTATAGGCGAAAAGTCCTCTTTATACTCCGCATTAGGGATCTGTATCTTGCCCCGGTTGGTATAGAGCCCGCCCGTGCGGCCGTTGCGGGTCGGGAGCACACAGTCAAATGTATCGATACCCGCCGCCACGCCGATAAAAATATCCTCGGGCTCGCCGATGCCGAGCAAGTGACGCGGCTTTTCCTTGGGCAGTTCGGCGTTCACTTTATCTAAAATCCCCAGCAGATCGTGTTTGCTGAAGGAGCCACCGATGCCAAAGCCATCGAAGTCCATCGACGCTATCTCCCGCGCGCTTTCGATCCGCAGATCCTCATATCGGCCGCCTTGTACTATTCCGTAGATACCCTGGAGCGCGTTCTTCTCGACATTACCGCGATGCGCGGCGAGGCTGCGCCTAGCCCAACGATGCGTCCTGTCCATCGCCTCTTTTTGATAGTCCCAGTCGGCCGAGGGCGCCGTGCACTCGTCGAATGCATAGATGATGTCGGCGCCAAGCGCATGCTGGATCTCTATCGAGCGCTCCGGCGTAAAGCGATGGAAGGAACCATCGTGGTGCGAGGTAAAAGAAACTCCGTCTTCGTCTATTATGGCGAGCTTCCCGTGGGAAGTTGCTAACTCTTCGTCCCACACGGAGGGAGGGGGCACAGATTTCTCCGCTGCAGGACTGCGAGGGGACGCTGCAAAATCTGCGCCCCCTCCCTCCGCTCCTGTCGGTAAGAATTTAGAAATCTTTTTACCAAACCCAACCCCGAGGCTGAATACCTGGAAGCCGCCGGAGTCGGTCATTATGGGGCGACCCCAGTGCATGAATTTGTGCACGCCGCCCGCCTTTTCGACCGTCTTTTCGCCCGGCGTCAGATATAAATGGTAGGTATTCGCGATAATCCCCTGCACGCCGAGCTCGGGGAAGCGCTGCGAGGAAACGCCCTTAATTGTTGCCTTAGTCGCGACGGCGATAAAAGCGGGCGTCTGAATGTCGCCATGCGCGGTGCGTAAAATCCCGGCTCTCGCCAGAGAGCCGGGAAGTTCCTTCTCAATCGTAAAGGAAATGGGGCGCATTACTGCTGGGCCGGAGGAATGACTTTGACGAGGCTGACCTCGAATACGAGCGTCGCGTTCGGCGGGATCGGCCCATTGCCCGAAGCGCCGTACGCCAAGGACGGTGGAATGATCAGCAGGCGCTTGCCGCCCTCCTTCATCCCCTGGAGGCCCTGGTCCCAGCCGGGAATCACGTTCCCCGCGCCGAGCACGAATGTGTAAGGAGTCTTGCCGACAGAAGTATCGAAGACGGTACCGTCCTCAAGCTTGCCGGTATAATCGACGGAAACAGTATCACCGGGCTGCGCTGCTGCGCCCGTGCCGGCAGTTTCGTCCTGCACTACCAGCTGCGTCGTCTGCGCGACGCCGCCAGTCGCAGTATCGTCTCCCGAAAGCGTCGTCGTTGCATCGGACACGAGGCTAAAAGGATTGCCTACTACAAAAAAGAGCAGCACGACCGCTAAAGCCACTGCAACCGCGATGCCCGTAACCAAAGTGCGTTGTGTCATATGCCACTACCATACCGCCTGGCGGCGGGCTGGGCAACCCTTGTTATCCCCGCCCGCCGTAGGCTAGTATCAAAGATATATGCGAGAGATACCGTTCTTCCGGCAATTAAATGAGCATTACTGCGGGCCTGCTGTGCTCCAGATGACGCTTGCTGCGCACGGCATCAAGACATCGCAGAAAAAGCTGGCCAAAGAGGCGCACACCCCGATGCAAAAACATTCGGGTACAGAGCTAAAACATATGATCTCGGTTTTGCGGACGTATGGCCTGAAAGTACGGGGCGGTAACAGGAAATCCATAACGGATATACGTGCCGCGCTCAAGGCAAACGCTATCGTTATCGTATGCTGGGAGGAACCGGGATTTTACGGCGGACATTATGTCATCGTGCGCAGGATAAAAAATGGAGAAATTATTTTGCAGGACCCGGATGAAAAGCCGCCTAAGGAAACGAATCTGCGCTACCCTGTCCGACTCTTTTTGAAGAACTGGAAAGACCCTATATACACAAAGAGCATCCGCTGGGCTGCGTTTGTTACTACTGCGTAGTTGCAGAAACAGAGTCTATAAACCCGCCATTAGCCGGGAATGCGCCAAAGACCGACGCCGCTTGCTGCGAGGATATCGGCGTCGCGAAGGGCGTTTTTGCATTGAGGAAAAAGAGCGACAGGGCAACCGCGGCCACAACCGCGCCCCCGATGAGCATCTCCGAGGCTTGTATCTGAATATGTATAAAGAATGCGAGCGCCAGACCAATTATAAGGAAGACCGCTACGCCTCCCAAGACCCACGAGACCGCATCGCCCGGCTTGACGTCGCCGCGCGCAAGCTCGCGCGCGAAGGAACTCCATGGCGTGTCGCTATGCTGCGGTTCGGCGACTGAGGTGGGTTCGGGTTCGGCTGGTGCGGCAACCGGAGGCGCCGTCGCAGCGCCCTCAACTTGGGCTGAGGTAGTGGAAACCGGCTCGGCAGCTGCCAACTGTCCCCTAGCGACCTGCAAGGCGGCAGCTGCCGAGCCGGTTTCCTGTTGAACAGCCACTCCCGTGCGCGGCGTGCCGAAATATTGCACTACGAAGGTCGCCGGCTGGCCCTGGTAGGTACCCTGCGCCACGCCCACACCTATCTGGGTGTAGACGGGCTTTACGATATTTGCACGATGCGTCGGCGACGCCATCCACGCGTTGACCACGTCGCTCGAGTCGACAAAGTGGACCGCGAGATTCTCGCCCGCGTACGAGTAGTCGTAGCCGGCGCCCGCGACCCAGGCCCACGGCTCCTTGCCGTCTGGCCCGATATGCGAAAAGTATCCCTTGGCCGCCATGTCGTTGGCCTTTGCCTGGGCCGCCGCGTCGAGGAGCGAATTTTCCTGAAGCTGCCCGACGCTGTTTTGCGCGCGCTCATCGTTGGTGAGCGCGACTATCTCACCGGGCAGCACCGCCGCGACGAAATTGAATGCGGATTGGCGGGCAAGCAGGTCGGCCACGAACACGCCCTCGGCGGTGAGCACGACGGCGATGAAGAAAATCAGCCAGGGCCGACCCAGGATATGCGGGCGATACACATTGCGCGATGAAGGGATAAAATGGTCTTTAACCTTTCTGAAAAAATCCCCTAAAAAACCCATGGCATAATACTAACATGCGATATATAGCCCTAGCGGCTCTGGTGTTAATACTCTTCCCCTCATACGTAGGAGCGACCGGCTTCGCCAAGCAATCGCTCTTCCTTTCTAAAACACCCGTTACCGAGGGCGACACGGTGCTTATCCATGCAGTTGTAGAAAACGATACGACGGCAAGCTTTACCGGTACCGTAGTATTTGCGGAAGGCACGGACAAGATCGGGGTAGTGGCGGTAACTATTGCGGCAGGCGGCGCCAATGCCGTTTCGGTGTCATGGAAGCCAACCGCCGGGTCGCACACGATAGAGGCGCAACTCACCGGCAAGGACGGTAGCGTGGTAGAAAAAGAATCGGCGACATTCACGATTAACGAAAAGCCCAAGCCTGCTTCGAGTACCAGCACGGACCCCGAGCTTGAGGCAGCGATAGAATCCTCGCAAAATATCCAGAACGAGATCGGCCAATACTCGCCCGCCGCCGCGAGCACTACGGCGCCGGCATTTGCGGCGATTGACTCGCTGCGCGCAAAGGCGGCGGATGCGCTTGATAGCGGCATTGCCTGGGGCAAGAGCAAGACGGGCGGCAAAAGCGCCGGAGAGGTGCTCGGCGATGCCACCACGACCGTGGCAGTAGGCGGCGTTATGGGCGCGGTGTGGACTGTACTCGGACTGATCGTCCTCTATATATGTACGCTGCTGCGGTTTGTCGTCGGGAGCGCGGGCGCATTTTATCCCCTCCTGACAATAGTCTTTTTCTATATACTATGGCGAACGTACAAAAGATTTAGGCGACCGAAGTATGAGTAGAGCGCCAGTGCCAAATTGCTAACCCAAAAAGCACGAGCGTGGTGAGCGCGGAGATGCCGCAGTACATGCACAGCGCGTGGATGACAAAGTATTGAAACAGCTCAAAGCCGATTGAGAGCACTAGACCGAGGCCGGTGTATACAAGCATGCCTAGGCGCAGACCGCGAGAGTTCGGGTCGTATGCAAGAAGCAATGCTAGGCCCAGCATAGATGCGTAATAAAAGAGGCCGATATAGGCGAACGGCACGCCGAAGGGGCTAGAATACGGGCTCGTGAGCACGATCTCGCAGCCGCCGATGGCGCAGCTTGGGATCAGGTTCATGTAGTGGAAATACGAGAGGTACAGCGTGTCGGCGATGCCGATAAACGCGGCAGAGATTATATAAAAAGGCGCCAAAGCGATTTTCATAGCACTACTATATCATTTCTCGGCGTCGCGCTCCCCTTCGCGCTGCCGTACTTCGTGCTCGTCCATGCCGAAGTGGTGCGCCACCTCGTGCCAGATAGTTTCGCGGATGGCTAGGCGCATTGCTTCTTCGAGAGATTTTGCTTTGTCCATATGCAGTAATTCCTCTGCCTCCATCAAAAGTGGGAGCCGGTAAAGCGTAATAGTGTCAGGCAAAGCGCCGCCGATCCCGTACAAATCCCCGCGCGCTGTGTGTGGGATACCGTGATAGAGCCCCAGCAGCGTTTCGTTGGGGCCGAGCCCTTCCTCTTTCCGTACTTCCGCCGAAGGTTCGTCTTCCACAAGAAAAGCCACGTTCTCGATCTGAGAGCGGAACTTTTCCGGCACGGCCTGAGGAAATTCCTCAGCAACTAACTTTTCAAACGCTTCGCGCGGCATCACTTGAGCAGATTTTTAAACTTCTCCTGTACTTTCTCTACCTTCGGCTCGATTATCACCTGGCAGTAGCCGGCGTCTTTGTGATTCTCGTAATACTTCTGATGATAGTCCTCGGCTTTGTAGAAGGTCTTCAGCGGCGCGATGGTGGTAACAATCGGCTTGGTATACTTGCCCGCTATCATCTTTACGTAATGTTCGGCTTTCTCGCGCTGCCTGTCGGTCGTGTAGAAGATCGCCGAATGGTATTGCGGCCCGACGTCATTGCCCTGCCTGTTGGGCGTGGTCGGATCGTGCGTCTCAAAAAACACCTGGAGGATCTCTTCAAACGCGATCTGGTCGAGGTCGTACTCTATTTTTATCACCTCGATATGGCCGGTGTTCCCTTCTGACACCTGTTCGTAGGTCGGATTGTCGACATGGCCGCCCGCGTAGCCGGGCTCGACGCTCGATATCCCCTTGAGCATCCCGAACACCGCCTCGGTGCACCAGAAGCACCCGCCACCCAAAACGATAGTTTCTTGTTGCATGTACCTATTCTAAACCATATATAAAAAAGGCCCGCCCCTTGAGAGGGCGGGCCAGGATGCGTGACAGAACGATAGTGCTTAGCCGCCGCTGCCGGTCGCCGGTGCGGCGGCAGTCGTTGCGGCGGGAGCCTCGAAGATGTGCGGCCACTTGGAGGCCTTCGTCGGATCGATCTCCTGCCACTTCGGGTGCGTGCCGCGCGTATCGCGGATATCGTCGATGCGATCGACGATGCACTTGCGGAGCGCCAAGAGCTGGTTGACGCGATTCTTAGACTTGTAGTCGCGCGTCACCAGGAGCGCGTCGCCTGCCACCGTCGGAATCGCGGATTGCCCGAGATTCGAGTAGGACAGGCTCGCCGGCCGGTAGATCTGCTCAAGCTGCTTGGCGATCGACGCATCGATCGAAAGCAGCTTGTAATCCGGCGTCAGCGTCTTGACCCATCCGAGCGGCTGCCCGCCGACGGCGAGGATCGCGTCGATGTCGCCCTTGTCCAACGCCGCTTGCGCGGTAGGCTGGTCGGGATATTCGACGACTTGCATGCCGGCGTTGGCATTGAAGTTGATGACCTTGGCGGTCACCACGCTGCCGCCCCACGCGCCCACCTTGAGACCGTTGAGGTCGGCAAGGTCGTTGAGCGTGTACTGTGTGGCGCCGAAGCCCATGACGCCGCCCTTGGAGCGAGGAGCCGACTTGGCGATCAAGTGGACCTCTTCCGAGTGCAGGGGGATCAGCGTCAGTATCCGGCTCACGTTGTCCGGGTCGACGTTGTTGCGCAGGAAGAGCGCGTCGGTCTGGACGACCGCAAGCTCCGACTGGTTGTTGAGGATGTTGTCGAGGTTCTGCGGAGATCCCGACGACAACTTGCCGCTGTCGTCCTTCCATTGATCGATCGACACCACATCGGCGCAGAAATTCTTCATCTGGTCGACGAGCTGATAGTACGTGCCGCTTGCTCCGCCGGTGGAGACCAGCATGGTGTTGGTGTTCGCGTCATCCGCATACGCGGATGTTGCAACCAAGGCGCATGCCAGCGCTGCGCCGGCAATCAGATACTTCATCATCTTCATGGGTAGTCCTCCGTCCTGTGTTGGTTGAGGATGTAGCAGCTACGGCTGCAGCTTCAAGTTACGGTAAGCCTCAGGGCTATTGCCCAGAGCGTCCCGCCCGGGCGGGGCGGATGTGTGCACCGCGGGCGCGGGCGCGTGGGTATTGCTCGTATTGATCTGGTAGGCCACCATGACCACCACGCCGACGACGATGACTGCTGCGATTCGCAAAACCCACTTCATCGCGCCCTCCTGCTCGGGATCGCCGGAGCCGGCTCACGAGCAGCCGGCGTGACGTCGATCATCTTGGGAGCGGGAGTCTGCTGGAGCGCCGCCTTGACCTCCTGTCCGTCGAGGATCGAGTCGATCTCGGCGAACGATTGGGCAAGTCCGTTGCGGATCGAGTCGATCGCCGTGTCGGCAAGGAACTTGTCCGTGACGTCGCCGCCCTGCGCCGCGCTCAACATAGTGGCAAGCGCGCCGGTCTGCTTGGCGATCTTCCACCGCTGAGCCTGCTGGTCGACGAACTGGTCGAACTTCTGCAGGTTGAGGTCGGTCTGCTTGAGCGATGTCTGCAAGCGATCCGTAAGTGTGGAGAGCTTGGAGACCATCTGCTCGAGCTGCGGATCCGATGCGCCATACTTCTGCTTGTAGTCGTCGAGCTGCTCGCGCAGGGCATTGCGGGTTGCAATGATCTGCACGCTCTGCTGGTTAGCTTGCTCGTAGGCCCTCCGCCGGTTGAGCAGCTCCAGCTGGAGCGTCTCTACCGGGTTGAGGCGCGCCGATGCCTTGAGCATCTTGAGCACCTCGATACGCCACCAACGCTTAAGCGCCGGGAGCGCCATCAGGATGGCGACACCGATAATGCCGACGACGCCGGCCATGACGATATTGGTGATCGCAGTCAGCGCGAAAAACGTAACCGGAGCCATCACCGCAAGAAATACGATGAAGCCCAGTCCGTAGAGCACTTTCTGCGAGCCGCTGAGCTTTTGGGCCCGGGCGGCGAGGCTTAGATCTGTGTTAGACACGATTGTAGTCCTCCTTTTCAAGGTCCTGCACTGCCCTGCCTTACAAGGCAAGGGTATATTGACGTCCTATAAGACTATACAGGT
>CAZLHN010000022.1:0-9053 GCA_964559665.1 uncultured Candidatus Saccharibacteria bacterium | reverse complement strand
TGGACCGCAAGAGCGATACCGGCAGTGATAATGCCTCCGCCTGCGCCTCCCGTGCCTCCTGCGCCCGCGGCCCCGCCGGCATGATTAGTACCCGCTGATCCGTCTCCGCCGTTACCTCCCACTCCACCTGCGCCGCCCGCGCCGCCAGTTGCCACCACACTGCTCGTCGCATATGAAAAATTAATATCTGAGGAGGCAACCGAGTTGTACCCTACCAAGCCGCCGACGTTTACCGCACCGGCTGCGCCGCCAGTCGCGCCTGCGCCGCCGGAAGCAGCCGTAGATCCAGAAATACTTCCGGAGGCGCCCGCGTTACCACCTGCGCCTCCCGTGCCGCCGTTACCTCCGATACCGGTAACAGTACCGCCGGTATGATTATTTATTTGGATGACGGCTCCGGTGTTTATTCCGACAAGCCCGCCTGTGTAGTTAGCACCGGGGGCAGCTCCCGTTGTTCCTGTACCGCCGCCTCCGCCGATGAATCCTGACCCACCTGTGCCTCCTGCGCCACCGTTGCCGCTTGCACCTCCCGCTCCCGAGGTACCGCTAACCGCTCCTGTCGAAGTGGAGTGGTTTACATTTCCTGAAACAATATAGCCGATAATGCCTCCCGTGTACGATATGCCACCCGCACCACCCCCGCCGCCGTTGCCGCCTGCGCCGCCGATCGCTCCATTTCCATTACCTCCTGCGCCGCCATTTCCTGCCACGCCGCCCACTCCTGCAGTAGCACTTACTGCCCCCGTTGAATATGAGTATCCTATATATACATTGGTGTTTCCGTATCCGATCAAACCTCCCGCATATACATATCCGCCACCGCCACCGCCACCGCCAGTTGCTCCTGCAGCGCCTGCGGTAGATGTACCACCGTTACCGCCGTTGCCGCCGGCACTTCCCACGCCGCCGGCATCTCCAACAACAGTGATATTTCCGGTCGCATAAGAATTACTAATCGTAACGCCAGCACCTACAGCATCGCCAATAAGTCCTCCCGCGCTTGTCGCGGTCGGCTGTGTAATGCCGCCCGCACCTGCCAAAGTGCCAGATGCCCCGAGCGCGCCGTTCGTACCGCTGGCCGAAGTACCAGCGTTGCCGCCAGTATCACCTTGCACAGTTACATTATCGGTTGAGAAAACACTATCGATGATAACGTCCGACAGCGAAACATGTCCTATAGCGCCTCCGACAAATACCGCTCCGGTACCGCCGCCGCCGCCGCCCGCTCCTCCTTGACCGTTCTTGCTCGCTCCGCTTCCCGCTGCTCCACCGGCGCTGCCGTTGCCTCCTGCGCCGCCGCCGCCGTCTGTAGCAACTGTCATCGTCCCACCCACGCTGCTGGAGTTTGAGATATTTCCGTTACCTTGGCCGGCAAGTCCGCCCATAAACAAGTTGCCGCTTGCACCTCCCGCACCGCCCGCGCCTCCAGTGCCACCGCTGTGGCCTCCGGTTCCACTTGTCCCGTCTCCACCGATACCTCCAATACCTCCCGACCCTCCACCTGTGTTGCTGGCAGTTATACTTCCGCTGACCGTCGAGCTGCTAATGACTCCCGGGTTGTCTCCGGCAAGTCCTCCTACATATGTTGCGCCGCCGATCGCGCCCGCTCCGCCGTTGCCCGCAGTTGCGCCTGCGCCGCCTGAAATATTTCCTGATGCGCCGGCAGTACCGCCTTGCCCGCCGTTGCCCGCCACTCCGCCCGCAGTAGTTATAGTCGTAATTGTGTAGGAGACTCCGCTAATCACGCCAGCATTTGAGCCCGCTACTCCTCCGCCATACGCTGCACCTCCGGCGCCGCCTCCGCCTCCGATGGCACCCGCGCCTCCGATGGCACCTGTTGAATTTCCGCCCGACCCGCCGTTGCCGCCTGCGCCGCCGTTGCCGCCTGCGCCGCCGATTGAATTAATTGTCCCGACATTATTTGCGATGCTGATAGTAGTGCCCAACACGCCGTTAAATCCTATCTCTCCTCCGGCGTATGACGCGCCGCCGACCGCACCGAGCCCGCCGGCAACGCCGGCAACGCCCGTTGCAACGGAGCCAGCTGACCCGCCGCTTCCGGCATTGCCGCCGCTTCCGCCAGCTCCTCCGGTCGAAGATGCATTCCCCGTGGCGTATGAGTCGGAACTTACAAGCGCTGCGAGATTGTATCCGACCAGACTTCCGGCGGCAGCCAAACCGCCTGTACCGCCGGCGCCGCCGACAATACCGGTGCCGCCTGCGACCGCCCCGGAGGAGTTACCGCCGCTCGCGCCATTGGCGCCGTTTGCACCGGCGCCGCCGATAGCGGTTGCGTTTCCAGTTCCATACGAGCCGCCTTGTACGACTCCGTTTGTGTTGTTATATCCGAGCAATCCTCCCGCATATGCAGCGCCTCCGGCGCGGGCAGCAATGCCCGCGGCGTTATCAGCCGCACCGTTGGCGCCGCCGGCACCGCCCGTTGATCCGTTGCCACCAGCACCGCCCGGAGATGCTACGCCACCGGTACCTGCTGTAACAGAAACACTTCCTGATGCGTAAGAATTATTGATGACACCGGTACTGATACCGGCTAATCCTCCTCCGTATCCGGCTGCCCCAATACCGCCTCCTGCTCCGCCTGCACCGCCCGCTGCTCCGGTCCCTCCTGCACCGCCCTGACCGCCATTCCCCGAATTGCCTGCGACAACTGTAACTGCTATCGCAGCATGTGAAGAACCTTGTATAACTCCGGTTGAATTATTTCCTACACTGCCTCCTCCATATGCTATACCTCCTGCAGCTCCACCACCCCCCACGCCTCCTGCTCCCCCAAGAGCCCCTGATCCTCCGATACCACCCGCACCTCCGTTTGCTCCATTTCCGCCGGAGCCGGCAGTAACGGTTACTGAGCCAGAGGTATTGTAGCTGCTCGTAATGTTTGCGGTATGGAATCCTACGATACCGCCCCCGTACGCAATTGCGCCCGCTCCGCCCGCTCCGCCGGTAGCGCCGATAGCGCCCGCATGGCCGGAGCCTCCGGCAGAACCGTTGCCGGCCGCTCCGGCCGCTCCGCCATTTGCTCCTGCTGATGCGGTCGCAGTAATATTTCCGCTCGCGTACGCATTGATGATGGTGTTGGTATTGTTGCCGACGATTCCGCCGGCATATGCAACTGCGCCGGCACCGCCGGTGCCGCCCGTGCCGCCTGCGGCGGCAGTCCCCGAGTTAAGCGTGGCTGTGGTAGCTCCTCCGGCGCCGCCTGCTCCGCCGATGGCAGGAGTACCGCCGAGCGCAGTTACATCTCCTGTTGCATACGAACCCGCCGGCGAGCTGATAACGCCGGCGCTTTGTCCCGCGATACCCCCGGCATACGCGGCGCCGCCCGCGCCGCCCGTTGCTCCTGCACCGCCTGCGCCGCCGATCGCGCCCGCTCCACCCGCGCCGCCATTTCCTCCGACACCGGCCGTACCTCCTACGCCGCCGGTTGCGGTAGTGCTCCCGGTAGAATACGAAACCTTAACCGTGCCCACGTTATAAAAACCGATAAAACCGCCACCGTAGGCAGCGCCGCCCGTGCCGCCGGCTGCGCCGGCCGCACCTGCGCCGCCGGCGACCGAAGACGCACCGTTGCCGCCATTTCCTCCGTTGCCTCCTGCACCGCCGGCACCTCCTGTTGCCGTAACAACACCTGCCGCAGAAGAGCTTGCAATTTCTCCGTTATTAAAATATCCGACGGCGCCGCCGACATACGCAATACCTCCGACGAAACCAACGCTGCCTGCAATACCCGCTATGCTTGTAGTGCCCACGCCGCCTACCGCTCCCGCGCCGCCCGTGCCGCCCGTTCCTGTAACGCTGCCTGTCGCATAATCATTGCTCAGCGCATCCCCGGCGTTATATCCGACAATGCCGCCAGCATATACAATGCCGCCAGCAACTGCGGCTCCACTCGCTCCGGCGAGCGCACCCACTCCACCCGCGCCGCCGACACCAGCAGCGCCTCCGGTTCCACCAACTCCTACCAGCGAACTGCCTGTCCAATGACTGTCAGTCGTAGTTAGCGCGTTATTGCCCGCAATACCGCCGACATACAAAATACTTGCGGCACCGCCTCCACCCCCCGCAATACCGGCGAGTCCGGTAAGTCCGTTGACGCCCGCTCCTCCGGCGCCACCGTTGCCTCCCGTACCCGTAACCGAGTTTTGAGAATAAGAAGTTTCTATAACGCCCGCATTCGATCCGACAAGGCCGCCGCCGTATGAACCTGCATTGGCGTTCGCCGACCCTCCCGTTGCACTGCCGCCTCCGGCGCCTGGTGTTCCGGTAGAACCTTTTGCGCCGCCCAAGCCGCCGGTTCCTCCAACTCCGCCGTTGCCTCCCGTCACGGTGACAAGCCCACCCGTTGAATATGATGTGGAGATCACTCCCGAGTTAAGTCCGACAAGACCGCCGGCGTATGCCGCACCGCCAATACCACCATTGCCGGCCGTACCCCCCGCGCCGCCGGTATGCGCAGTACCTGCCGCGGCGCTGCCGCCCGCGCCGCCCGCTTGTCCACTCAGCCCGGTTGAGCCCGTTGCGGTAACAGTACTAGAAGCATACGTCGCGCCAGTATCGCCGGTAATAATTCCCGCAAGATTGTTTTGTCCGACAAGACCGCCGGCATATGCGATAGCTCCTGCGCCGCCCACGCCGCCGCTACCGCCTCCGGCTGCGGCGCCGGTTGTGGCCGCGGCAGAAGCGCCACCGGCACCGCCCGCCGAACTCTGGCCCGGCGTGCCACCGTTTGAAACAACAATACCGCTGGCATAACTTCCTGTTTGAATAGTCCCCGAGTTATTTGCAACGAGTCCTCCGGCATAGCTTGCCCCTCCCGCGCCGCCCGCAGCTCCGTTGCCGCCGACGCCGCCGATAGCGGTCCCGCCGCCTACCCCGCCGGCGCCTGCAGTACCCGCGACGCCGCCGGCACCACCGACTGCGGTAACATTTCCTGTCGCAAACGAGGCGGTAATCGTCCCGCTGGTAACCCAACCAACAAGACCGCCGGTATAACTTACGCCGCCGGCTGCGGCTATAGCAGAGCTCCCGCCTGCGCCGCCGATGCCTGTCCCGGCGTTGGCACCGCCTTGGCCCGCGTTGCCCGAGGCACCGCCCGCGCCGCCGGTACCGAGCACCGTTGCCGAGCTGCTTGCCGAGGTGATGCTCCCCTGTTGCGAATATCCTATAACGCCGCCGGCATACACTACGCCGCCCACTGCAGCCGCATTGCTGACGCTCGATCCGCCGGTTCCTGCTACTGTTACGCCGCCTGTTGTATTTCCGCCCGTGCCGCCGGTACCGCCGGTACCGCCTGCGCCGCCTGCGCCGGTGATAGTTCCGGAGACGCTTACGTTGGCGATGGTGCCGGTGTTGTATCCGACAATGCCTCCTACATACAAAATAGTTCCCACGGTGCCCGCGGTACCGTTGGTGCCGTTGCCCGGCGTCGTGCCATTGCTGCCGTTGGTGCCGTTGGTGCCCGCGGTGCCGCTGGTGCTCGTCGCCGCAATCGAAACGTTCGAGAGAAAAACATTTTTAATATTATTTGTAGCGTAGCCGAAGAGGCCCACGTATCCGAGCGTGGTCGAGTTGATAAATAAGTTGCTTATCGTGTGCCCATTGCCGTCAAAGATTCCGCTAAAGACGATGGTCGTCGTGGTGCCGACCGGAGTAAAGCCCGCGCCCGAGTTCCAGTTCACCGTGGTAGACGCATCGATATCACTATTCAGCTGGTACGAATTTGTGAGTCCCGTCTCCATCCCCTGCAAACCGTAGACATCGTAAATAACATAGGGGTCCGTACTGACGCCGATGCCGGTGTATCGCTTGAATACGCCGCCCGTGACGGAAAAACTTCCGGTTGTTATAAAAATATTGCTGGCGGGATTTGTGGCAAGAAATGTCGCGCCCGATGTTTGAGAATAATTTCCCGTTTGTCCTCCAGAGTTTGTAATGGTGAGATTCGCACTCTGCGTAATCGTGCCCGTATAACCGCTTACCGTGAATGAGCCTACCGTAGCGGCGGTATCAATCGTAATAACTGCGGCGGAAGTTCCCGAGTTTGAGTCAAAAAATACGTTCGTACCCGCACCCGGCGCATTGCCGCTTCCCGGCGTGCCGCCGGAAGATGTCGCCCAGTGGTTTGCAGCGTCCGACCAATTGCCCGTGCCGCCGACCCAGTAGGCATTCGTTGGTGCTGGGTCAACAATGTAATCAATGTCGGCGTTCCCGCTCACCCGGAGATCAAACATGTCCGTGGGAGTCGAAAGGTCCGTCAGCAGGATGCGATAGAGCCCCTCGTGGTCAATCTGGAATGTTTGGGGAAGCGGATCGCCCTCTACCAGGTTGCCGTCTGCATCTGTGTACACCGGATAGATCGTTATCGAGGCAGGCGCCAAGCCATCGTGCGGCTTTGCATACAGCGTGATGTCCTTGGTGTTGTCGAGTATCTGGTCAAACGTTACGCGGACGTATTGGCCGTCGCTGAGGCTGGCGTAGTTTTGGTCCTGCGCGTGCACCGTGTCGTAAATATCGGCGATGGTATTTTTGTCCGGGTCCAACTGCAGCGCTTTGGAAATATAGATGATTGAGAATGTCTGTGTCGAGAGGTGCGGCACGATCCACTGCAGATGGTCAATATAGCCGTTGCCATCTTCGTCGAGCGCCGTAAACTGCATTTCCTGTCCGCCGTTGTTTTGCCACTCAATTTTTATCTGATCTTCTTGTCCGACCTTAAATATTTCCGGGATTGCGGTCATCACCGGCACGTTGAGCATGGGTGTTATCAATTCCTGCTCGGGCGTCGCGGAGATCGTAACTGTTTTTCCGTTGCTTGTAAGTTCTTCGACAATGGTTGGCGTAGGCGGTGTCGAGCTCGCGGTGGATGTTGCAACCGGGTCCGCAGCAACAACGGGATCAGACGTAGTTGCTGTTGATGTGGCGACCGGATCCGAAATAATAATCGGATCAGGTGTTGTAACTACGGCAGAAGAACCGCCTCCGCCAACGTCCGGAGTTGATGTCGCACTAGTGTCGTCAGTCGAAGTCGCATCGGTAGAAGGTGCTTGTACTGGATCTTCTGCCGGCGTAGTCGATGCTTCTGCCGGGTCAGGCGACACCGCGTCAGGGTCGGTTGAAGTCGCGATTGTGGAGTCATCGGTTGATATAGCATCCGGAGTCGTGGTTGCATCCGCTACTGTCGGGTCTATGGTAGGCACAGCGACCACGGGGTCGGCATCAGGAGCAGAGGTTGGAGGCACGTCGACGGGATCTGTGGGATTTGTTACCGAATCCGATGTAGTTACATCCGGGGTCGGCGTGGTCGAATCTGAAGTTGGAATGGTTTGCGTATCTGGAGCAGGAGTCGGGTCGGGTGTTGCGGCAGGAGCTTGAACACTCGTGTCGTCCGGGGGCGGCGGTGCGGCGTCATCAGCCAGCGCGCGCAGCGGAAATGCACTCGATAAAAAAAGAAAAACCAAGACCAAAAATAGTCTTGAGGAGTATAAAAAATAACGATAAAAAAATTGTAAATTCACTCCCAATTATTATATCAACGGTAAACAAACCACCTTGTATTTAAAGGCTAAAAGAGCTTAGTAGGGGTCAGGGAATGCCGTGGTCCGGGGTTCAAAACTGACAAAAAAGCAACGGTTTCTGGTTAGCCGATTGAGGTCAAAAAATCCACGAAAAGCTCCTGATTGAGCAGTCGAAGTGCGAGGCCAGCATAATTCTCCTTCTGCAACTACTCATATATACCAATATCGGCCAGCCGAGATCCGTTGATATAGAGTCATATCTCGGCTGCTATAACCCTATATTGCAGAAATGGGCGACTCGAAGAAAATACATTGCCCTTCAAAGCAATAAGCACTGATATTCGAGAAATATCTGGGTCTTAAGCAAAAACCGGCATGGCCTGATCATTTCGTAAATACTCTCTGGCAAGCCCGTACATGAAGATTGCAGTTATCAACATCCCCTATTTTTTACTTCTATTTTTCAGGCGGAGGGTAGGAGATTCGAACTCCTGGTGGGTTGCCCCACACACGCTTTCCAAGCGTGCGCACTAGACCGCTATGCGAACCCTCCTTATATTGCGACACTGTCCAGCTATACAAAAGTACACTGCGGGGAGGAAAAAGAAAAGCGGCCGAGGGTTACCTCGGCCGCCCGCATCTTGAAAGGATGTTAGTGAGCACTCGCGAAATGAGGAAAGCGCCGATGGAACCGCTCGATGCCGAGCCGGCCGGGGTTGGCAAACTTCTGCCGGGGGTTCGGCGTGCGAACCTGGCCGGTGCCCGTATCGGCGCGCAACCTCGAAGAACCGTTCCCCTTGCCGTTGATGACCGGGGGAATCTTTCGCGAACCTCTGCCCATGCTTAGTACCTCCCTTGGCCGATTCCCTCTCAGGGAACCTTCAGCCACAAAAAGGTATATCGCAATTTTGCCCTAAGCGCAATGTGGAAATCTAGTTGTCGCCCACCAATGCGCGGATGCGATCCTCAATCGGCGGATGGGTCTGGAAGAGCCTTGCTATCGCGCTCGTGGCAGCATGCGCACCAAAGGGGTTCGTTATATAGAGATGCGCGGTGGCGGTACTGGCGGTCTGCATCGGCGCCGCATAGCTCCCTAATTTGCGCAGCGCGTTGGCGAGGCCTTCAGGATATCGCGTGAGTAATGCACCGGACGCATCGGCTAAATATTCGCGCTTGCGCGAGATGGCAAGCTGCAAAAGCGTTGCCAAAATCGGCGCCAATATAATGAGTGCGATCGAAACGATCATTAGTATCGGGTTGCTCTTATTATCCCTGTCGCGCCCGCCGCCGAAGATGCTCATGCGCAGGAAAAAGTTCGAGGCCAATGTTGCAAAGCCCACCAGCACCACGGCGACGGTCGAGACAAGCATGTCGCGATTGCCTATATGGCTGAGCTCGTGCGCGATAACACCCTCAAGCTCGGTGTGATCCATCATCTGGAGTAGACCGCTGGTTACGGCAACCGCCGCGTGGTTTGCATTGCGGCCGGTCGAGAAAGCGTTCGGCGCCGGATCTTGG
>CAZLHN010000021.1:0-9206 GCA_964559665.1 uncultured Candidatus Saccharibacteria bacterium | reverse complement strand
CTCTTCGAGAAGTACGTCTCGGCGGCGGCCTCGACACCGTAGGCGTGGTTCCCGTAGTAGACCGTGTTCAGGTAGGTCTGGAGGATCCTCGACTTCGACCACTTGTCGCTGAGCTTGATCGCGAGGCAGGCCTCCTTGATCTTGCGGTCGAACGTCTGCTCGCGGCCCGTGTACATGTTCCGCACGAGCTGCTGGCTGATGGTCGAGCCACCCTCGACCACCTTGCCGGCGCTGACGTCGGCCCAGAGAGCGCGCAGGATCCCGACGTAGTCGACGCCGCCGTGCTGGTAGAAGCGCTTGTCCTCGACGGCGACCGTCGACCTCGGCAGCCACGGCGTCATCTGCGTGAGGCTGACCGGCTCCCGGTTATGGTCGGCGGGGATCGAGCCGAGGATCGAGCCGTCGGCCGCGTAGACGAACGTGTTCGAGCCGATGTTGACGGGCTTGAGGCTCGAAAGGTCGCACGAGGCCGAGAGCGCGACCCCGGCACCGACGCCGACGACCGCGATCACGACGACCAGCCCACAGAGGACGACGGCCACGAGCACTCCCGTGCGGCTGCGGCGGCGTTTGCGCGAGATCCGCTTGCGGCGGCGCGAGTAGTGCAGGCCACTGCTCTGGGCGGCTCTCCCTGCCTCCTTCCCCCTCCGGGCCATGCCGGATTCTACTCCGCGACGCCGGCGATCCCTGCCGCGCGCAGCGTCTCGGACACCTCCAGGCGCAGCTCGCTTTGCACCGCCTCGATCCGCTCGCCGGCCTTGACCACCCGGCGTACGGCGACAACCGCGACCTGCTCCGCTAGCTGAGTGATGACGACGGCGTCCGCGTGGGGCTCGAGGGCGGCGACCGCAGCGCGAAGATCGGCGCTGAGCGGGATCCGCACGGTGATCTGCGCCAGGGGCTGCTCGTTGCGGATGGTGGAGTTCTTCAGCGTGTCCGAGACGAGCATCTCGTTCGGGATCACCATGTGGTCGTCATCCCGCTTCAACATCTGCTTGCCGTCGACGGAAACGATGCTCACCCGGCCCGTCTCCTGCGGCCCGCCCTTGACGACCATGTAGAAGCACGTGTCGTCCTTGCCGGAGAGCGCTTCCTCGATGGTGCATCCCGAGAAACGGAAGACGTAACCCAGAGGTACGTCCTTGATCTTGATCTCTTG
Source organism: uncultured Candidatus Saccharibacteria bacterium (assembly GCA_964559665.1). Lineage (GTDB taxonomy): Bacteria > Patescibacteriota > Minisyncoccia > Phycocordibacterales > SBAW01 > GWA1-54-10. The sequence goes on along the minus strand of CAZLHN010000021.1, from coordinate 8,047 downwards.
CTCCCGCTTGCTGGCGGTTGCGGCCCTTTCAACTTTCATGCCGGTGTCTCCTTCGGCGTTGATGGGGCACAAATCAGCCCCGACTGAATTTACAATAACATGCCTTTTTATAAATAGCAAGCTATAAGAGAAGGCATTATGCTATACTAATTGCATGATGTGGGGATATACATATGGTCCTTACCCGGGGCCGGGAGCTTTTCTCTCGATCTTGTCCTGGGTCGTGCTCATTATCATAATCGTTTGGATTATCCGATGGGCTTTTGGCGGACACCATCATCATCGCGGGATGTGGATGGGCGGGCCGCAAAACAATCCGTGGTGGATGCAAAACTCCGCACTCAATCTCCTTAAGGAGCGCTACGCAAAAGGCGAGATAGACAAAGCCGAGTTCGACGAAAAGAGGAAAGACCTCGAGAGCTAAGCGCCAGTTACTTTTACGACGCGGCTTCCTGTATGTACGGGACCATCTTGGTAAAAAGGCTGTCTATCAGGTCGTGCGTCGCCAGAAAGTCCGACTTTTTCGAGAACGACGGCGCGAGCACATAGAGCTTGTCCTGATAGATCTCGATCGTGTACTTCTGATACTTGTCGATAAGCTGTGCCATGATGTCGGGCTGGAAGATGACCCGGATCTGCACATCGTACCCCTGCGGCGCATAGAGCGAAAAATAGTTGTTGAAATCTCCCTCGAGCTCTATACGCTTTTCCTCTCCGCTGGCGGACGTACTCATCCGGCCGCCTAAAAAGGGGAGGCTGGGGCACAGCCGTATGTCTGGATATGATTTCGAAAGTGTCAGTTCGAAGACGGTATATATGTCCGTATGCGAGCCCCTGCCATAGCCGATAGTCCGCGTGTAGTTGTATATCCGCATCGGTTGCTCTTCGTATAGTCCGACCATCACATCCTCCATCGTCTTGTCGTGCCCGGCCGCGAGCTCGGTCGCCGCGACACTCGCGGGGTCTCCGTGCCCCACATAGCTCAGGCCGAGCGCTAGAGCGATCTGCTGCATGAATATCTGCTGCATCTGGAACCTAAAGTGCGCATATATCGCGGCGGGCCAGGTGAGTGTCAGAAGGGGCAATGCATATGCGCGCGCGTCTTGGTTGCTGCCAAGAAGCGGGGCGAGATAGATGATCTCCAATATAAAAAGTACGATGCAGGCGGCAATACTTACGACCCAACTCCATATATAGAGTCTGCGATGATGTGACCAGATATAGTCGTGCACGCCCTTGTCGATATCGTCAACACTACCGTTGAAGTCGTTGATATCGGGTATCAGGCGGCGTTTTATAGAAGGCGCGTCTGCGCTCGCTGCGTCTGCCATGCCATCATCATAGCAGGCTCGGGGATTTTGTTTTTAAAACGAGCAAAGGGGCGTCCCGATCCACCAGACGCTCTGGAGGCTGGCGCCGACGCCGGTCTTGCAGTTGCCGGTGCTCAGCGTAACCCGCATGCCCCATTGGGTCCCGCCGACTCCCGCCCAGACATATAAATCGCCGTCGCTTATGAGTTGCTGAGGGATGTTGCCGATAGCGTTGCTGCCGGTAAGCAGCGTGGAGAGATTCGGCGCTGTCGCGCTATTGAGCGTATAGGCAACGCCTCCGCCCCCGGATCCGCCGGCTTGGGGATAGCCGCTATTGCTGCTGTAATACAGTTCCATCGCGGTCTCGAGCGATTTTACGTCTTCGGTGCGCGCGGCGTCCTGGCCGCTCGTGCGCGCCGAGCCGAGGCTCGCAAGGACAATGCCGGCGAGAATCCCGATGATCGCGATAACGACCAAGAGTTCGATCAATGTAAAACCGGAGCCATGGGAGCTTCCGCGATTGGACATACTATATATCGTACCATCAGATAAAACCAAAATGCTATACTAAGCGGATGCTCTACACGCATCAAAACAAAAACTTCCAGCAGCATGTGCACCCGACGCTCCAGAAAAGAATTCGCATATTTTTAGTCATCGGCGGTATCAGTCTCGCCGTGGTTGCCTGGGATGTTGTGCAGGGTAGCATCACTGTGCCTTGGGCGCTCGGGTCTATCGTTGTCGGTATCTTTGTCGGCTGGTGCACAAGCCGCATCTTCCACCTTTCGTGGGAGAAGGACGGCCAGCGCGTGGTGGGGCGCATCGATACGATGGGCTGGATCGTGCTCGCGTCATATATCGCTTTTGAGATAGTGCGCTCGATTCTGTTCCAGGATGTGATCCATACGGGATCCGACGCCACGGCAATCACCTTCGCCTTTGTCTCGTCGGCCCTGCTCAGCCGCATATTCGGCTTGCGCGGAAGGATAGTGAAGATATTAAAAACAGAAAAAATCCTCGGTTAGGCTTGTGCGATTTGCTAAACGCCCGAGTTCCCATAGAATAGCCCGATGACCCAGGCGCAGGCACTCTCTATTTTAAAGACCGGCGCCAATGTGTTTTTGACCGGCGAGCCCGGGAGCGGCAAGACGCACACGGTAAACGAGTATGTCGTGTGGCTCAAGGCGCACGGCATCGAGCCTGCGATCACCGCCTCCACCGGCATTGCGGCGACGCATATCGGCGGCTACACGATACATTCGTGGAGCGGCATCGGTATCAAGCGCACGCTCTCCGCCTACGACCTCGACCGCATCTCGCAGAACGAGAAAGTGGCGAAGCGCGTGCGCGCGACAAAAATATTGATAATAGACGAGGTCTCGATGCTCTCGGCCGCGACGCTCTCGATGGTTGATGCGGTGTGCCGCGAGATTCTCGACCCGCAAAAGCCGTTTGGCGGGCTGCAAGTGCTCTTGGTAGGGGACTTCTTCCAACTCCCGCCGGTCATTTCCGGAGAGTTCTCCGGAAATGACAAATCAAAAGATCCCGCGATTGATATGTTTTCTGATGCTATATCAAAAACGCAATTCGCGTTTACATCCAATGCCTGGAGGTCACTCAACCCGATTGTGTGCTACCTCTCCGAGCAGCATCGCCAGGAGGACGAGGATTTTTTGCAAATTTTAAGCGCGATACGCCACGGCGAGATAGACGAAACGCACCGCGACATGCTGCGCACACGCTACTCGCCTAAGGTGCAGGGCGACCGGGCGCAACTCTTTTCGCATAATGCTGACGTAAATACCATCAATGATAGGGAACTGGAGAAGATCACTGAAGCCGCGCGGGTATTCAACATGACCAGCCGCGGGAGCGATCGGCTGGTAGAGGGGCTCAAGAAAGGCTGCCTCTCGCCCGAGCGGCTCACGCTTAAGGTCGGCGCGCGCGTGATGTTCACCAAGAACGACATCGCCGGCCGCTCATATGTGAACGGCACGCTCGGCGTCGTGACGAGCTTTGCGCAGGGGACCGGCTATCCGGTCGTAAAAATGCACAACGGTCGCTCAATGGTTGTCGAGCCCGCCGAGTGGCGCATCGACGACAACGGCAAAACCTTGGCGCTGATAACACAATTGCCGCTACGCCTAGCTTGGGCGATGACGGTCCACAAAAGCCAGGGGATGTCGCTCGACGCCGCGCATATGGATCTCTCCGGGGCGTTCGAGTACGGCCAGGGCTACGTGGCGCTCTCCCGAGTGCGCACGCTCAAGGGCCTTTCGCTCGCAGGCCTCAACGAGCGTGCGCTCGAGGTGCATCCAGAGATACAAAAGAAGGACGCGGAAATGCGCGCGGCCTCGGCGGCCGCGCAAAAAGCATTCGCTGCGATGAGCGCCGAAGATCTTGCGCTCATGCAGAATAATTTTATAAAAGCCTGTGGCGGCACGCTTGAAGCAAAAGCAAAAAAAGTTTCTTCGGCAGGGAGTGAGGGGATTGTTGAAGAAGGGAAAGGCGCTCGACTGGCAAAAATCAGAGAGACGCATCCGAACGCCTATATGCCATGGAGCAAAGAAGAAGACGAAAGATTAAAAGAAGCGTTTCTCTCCGGCAAGCCGCAAAAAGATCTTGCACAATCCTTCGGCCGCCAAAAAGGCTCAATCCGTGCGCGCCTCATCAAGCTCGGGCTTATAGAAGAAGATTAGGAGCGGGCAAGTGCGACCATATGCACCTTTCGCGCTCCCGCTTTCCGTAATGCCCTCGCTGCCTCCGCGAGCGTCGCGCCTGTTGTTGCTACGTCATCTACTACAACGCAGACTCTTCCTTTTATCTTTTCAGGCTCCGGTCCCTGCATCGAATTTTTTACGTTATGCAACCGCTTATGGCGCGCTAATTTTTGCTGCGGTTCAGTAAGTGTAATGCGCTCAAGCGCTTCCGGCGCGTACTCGTACGCATCACCCAGGAATTTGAGCGCCGCTTCGCACAAAAGCTCCGTCTGGTTGTGCCCGCGCTCGCGCCTTCTCGCTTTGTGCATCGGCACGGGGACCAAGAGCGGCTTTCCAAGCTCTTCTTGCGCGATCCCGAGGAGGTCTTCGCTCAGAAATTCGCCTGCAACCGCGAGCGCGTGCCTGTTTTTGTTGTATTTAAGTTCCCACACGAGCGCCGAGACAGTCGCGTTGTGGTATGGCAGGCCGTCCTCGGTGCGCAAATACTCCAAATCCTGCGCCGTTAATGAAGAAATAACCATTTCGTCCCTGCGCGGAGGGATAATCGCACCTACTGCCGATGAGAAAAGTGAGGAAATATACTTAAGCATGGTCGGGGAAGTGCTATACTAGTCTCGATGGCGTTCTCTATACCCAGTTTTTCGAATTTGTTTTCTAAAGAGGCAAAAAGCGTCCTCGGCGTGGACATCGGTACCTCGGCAATCAAGGTAGTGCAGCTCAGGCGCGACAGGGGCAAGGTCATTTTGGAAACATATGGCGCCATATCGCTGGGCCCCTACGCGGGGGTCGAGATAGGCCGCGCGACCTCGCTCCCGGCGGACAAGATAGCAGAAGCGCTCAAGGATGTCATCCGCGAGGCGAATGTCACCACCACCGACGCGGCGGTATCGATCCCGTACTCCTCGAGCCTTATCTCGATCATCAAGCTGCCGGCATCGGTCGAAAAACAGTTGGCGCAGGTGGTGCCGATCGAGGCGCGCAAGTATATCCCCGTGCCGATCAATGAAGTACTGCTCGATTGGTTCGTCGTGGGCGGCGGAGCCAAAAGCGGCGGCCCCGCGTCGGACAAGATAGACGTGCTCCTCGTCGCGATACACAACGACACCATCGCCAAATTCCGCGCGATGGCCTCTGACGCCAGCCTCCAGGTCGCGTTTTTTGAGATAGAGGTATTCAGCGCGGTGCGCGCGGCGCTCGAGCACGGGCTCGCCCCGGTTGCGGTGGTTGACATGGGCGCCGCGACGACCAAGTTCTATGTCGTGGAGCGCGGGCTCATCCACGAGAGCCACATCATCAGCCGCGGCGCGCAGGATCTCACGCTCGCGGCCTCGCGCGCGCTTAACATAACCGTGGCGCAAGCCGAGGAGCGCAAGCGCAAGATCGGCCTGCTCAAATCTCCGACGCAGACCGAAGGCGACAACGCGGCGCTGACCCAGTCGCTCGAGCTTTCGCTCGCGCCGCTTCTGCAGGAACTTTCGCGCACGATACTGGGCTACGAGCAGCGCACCAATCAGACGCTCTCGACCCTTGTCGCAACCGGCGGGGGAGCGGCGCTGAAAGGGTTCAAGGAGTTTGCCCAGACCAAGATCCAGAACGAGATCCGCCTGGCCGACCCGTTTGCCAAGACCCAGGCGCCTGCGTTCCTCGAGGGCATACTAAAGGAAGCAGGGCCGGAGTTTGCGGTGGCGGTTGGGCTCGCCTTGCGCCGGCTGCAGGAGCTGGGGTAAAAGCCCCCATGTGCATAGGATGAGTCTTGCGCTATTTCATACTATATAATCAATATTAAATGGATCCTCAGGTTCAGGCCTCTTTCATCCCTAAAAAGCCGCTCACTGCCGAGCGCGGCGGCAGCGGGGCGTACGGACTTCTTTTCCTGCTCGCGCTCCTCATATTCCTGGCTTCGGTCATCTCGGCCGGCGCGGCGTTCGTATATAAAGGATATCTGGAGAATTCGCTCAACTCAAAAAAAGACTCGCTCCAAAAGTACGAAGCAGCCTACGACCTGCCCACCATACAGGCGCTCGTCCATTTTGACAGCAGGATAAACGAGGCCAAGACGATACTCAGCAAGCATGTGGCTCCCTCCGGGATCTTCTTCTTCCTCGCGCAGCAGACGCTCGCTAAAGTCCAGCTCACCAAGATGACCTACAGCCTTGCTACCGACGGCACCGCGAGCTTGGAGCTTGACGGCATAGCCGACAGCTTCTCGACCGTGGCGCTCCAGTCCGACCAGTTCGGGGCGAGCAAGTCGCTCACCAACGTCATCTTTTCTAATATCGCCATCGATCAGACTGGAAAGGTTTCCTTCCATGTCGCCGCAAACGTGGATCCGTCGCTGATCCTCTACAGCAAGAACCTGAACGTGACCCCGGGCTCCGCGCTGCCCGCCGACACCTCTTCTTCTACGGCGCAGCAAGCGTCCTCCACCACACAATAATTATGACAAGGCTTTTCGTACCAATCCTGCTTGTTGCCAGCGCCATCGCGCTCTTTGCGCTGTGGACGAATCCGACCTATGAGGGGACCAAGGCCGTGCAGATGCAGGTGGCGGCATATGATGACGCGCTCAACAAATCGCAGGAGCTCAAGGCGGTGCGCGACGAAAAAGTCGCGGCCTTCGATACCTTCTCCGATTCCGACAAGGCGCGGCTGCAGCGCGTGCTGCCGGACAACGTCGACAACATACACCTCATCATTGACATCAACAGCATCGCGGCGCGCCACGGGCTCAGCCTCAAGAACGTGTCGTTGGGCACCGTGTCCGACTCTGCGAGCGCGCGTAGCGACCTGGCCGTCGGCTCATCAGGAGACCCGGTCGGCTCAATCGCGCTCGGCTTTACCGTCTCGGCGTCGTACGACGACTTCCTTTCCTTCCTCCAGGACATAGAGCACAGCTTGCGCGTTATCGACGTGGAAAAGATCGACTTCAGCGTCGGCGACAAGGGCCTCAGCGATTACACGCTTTCGATCAGGACCTACTGGCTCCATTAAAAATATGCAATTCCTCAAAGACAACAAACTGTACGTTATCATCATCCTCCTGGCGCTCGCCGGCGTGTGGGCGTACTTCATGTTCTTTAGCGGCGGAGGCGGCAACAGTGCCACGGTCACCACCGACGAGACATCACCGCTCTCGCAGGACGTGCTCGTGACGCTCTCGAATCTCCACACCATCAAGCTCGACAGCACGATATTTACCGATCCGGTGTTCGTCTCGCTCACCGACTACGGCGTCGCTATACCGCCGCAGGCGGCGGGGCGCCGCAACCCGTTTGCGCCGCTGTAGCGCGCATCCTATGGACCCGTATGGACATACTTCAACTTTTAGTAACGAGCGGAGTCATCGACCAAGCCCGCGCAACCGAGCTTAGGGCTGAGCTGAGCAAGCCCGGCGCCGCGCCCGAGGACGTGCTTACCAAGGCGGGTATTCCGCTTGCCGCCATACTCAAGGCCAAGGGCGACTACTATGGGCTGCCGATCCGCGAGGTGGGGGAGAAGGGCGTGCCGTTCGACATTTTGCGGTTCGTGCCCGAGGAGTCCGCGCGCCACTACCGCTTTGCGCCGCTCGGGATCGTCGACGGGGCGCTCGAGGTCGGCATCACCGACCCCGACAACCTCGAGGGGCGCGACGCGCTGACATTCATATCGGCCAAGGTCGGCATGCCGTACAAGATCTTTCTCATCACCGACACCGATTTCGATCATCTGCTGCAGCAGTACAAGGGGCTCTCGGGCGAAGTCGGGAAGGCCCTCGGAGAGCTTGAGACCGAGCTCACTGTCGAGACGCAAAAGGGCGACAAAGAGGGCAAGAAGCGCTCGGTGGACCTCGAGGAAGACACGATAACCGACACCGGCGCCGAGGCTATCACCGAGGACGCGCCGGTCACCAAGATCGTGGCCACCGTCCTGCGTCACGCTGCCGAGCAGCGCGCATCCGACATCCACATCGAGCCGATGGTCGACCAGACGCGCGTGCGCTTCCGCATCGACGGCGTGCTTATAACCAACATCACGCTG
>CAZLHN010000020.1:0-9282 GCA_964559665.1 uncultured Candidatus Saccharibacteria bacterium | reverse complement strand
GCGAGATCCTTGACGGTAAGCACGACGACAAGCCCGAGAGCGCCTTCTACATGAAGGGCGGCATTGATACGGTCAAGGCCGAATAAAAAGAATGCACGTAGTAATAGCAAAAGTTGACGAAGTGTTTTTCGACGGCGAGGCCGAGTCCTTGACCGCGTCCGGGGTAGAAGGGGAGATGACCATATTGGGCGGGCACATGCCGCTTGTCACGACACTCAAACAAGGTAATTTGATAGTGCGGGTAAATGGTGAATCCGAGAAAATATTCCCCGTTGTAGAAGGAGTGCTCGAAGTCCGCCACGATGGCGCGACCGTGATTCTCTAGAGGAATCTTTTATAGTATATTTTCATCCTGGGCCCGTAGCTCACTTGGTAGAGCGCTTCCATGGCATGGAAGAGGCAAGGGGTTCGATCCCCCTCGGGTCCACACTATTTGAAGACGAAGCAATAATTTGTTACGGTAAGGCCAGAAAGGGGTCCGTGTTCGGACCGACGGTCTTTATAGGAGAGACGCCATGACCATGGCACTACGAAAGCCTTTGCCCGCGGAGGAAATACCTCCCCAGGCCACTCCGGCACTCAGCGCCGCAGAACTTCACACGCTCGCGGAAAAAATAATCGCCTGCCTGCCCGAAGGGACTCGGATGATGCGTTCGGTCCGGAAAAGATCGGCGGATGTCCGCCCGCTCGGGGTCTTTTTAGACGGATTCCGGCCCCCGGAGCGGACGTTCGACGTCCGGTTCCAGATACGTCCGCAAGAGTCTGTTGACGTAACATGGCATGTCAGTGAGAACCTGGCCCTCATGCGCGATAAGCTTCTCAGTGCGGTCGCGGAGACGAGCCGGGAATTTATGCGCGTCGCGCAGGCGCCCAGACTCTCGACCCGGCCCAAGACGCTGAGCCAGGCGGAACGGTCCGAAAGCATCCGCGAGATGCTCAAGGCCCACGCCGGCCTTGCGCCGAGCATGCAGATCCTACTGGCATTGCGCGCTGTCTTCGGCGACAGCGAGAAGAGGAGCCTGAGCGGCTTGTCCGAAAGCACCTTCGCAAAATTCCTTTTGGATGCGGGTGTTCCGGGCTTTTCGTCCCAGGTGGATGTCCTCAAAGCTATAGAGCATGCCCATGATGCTCGGTATCTCGGGCGGAGTACCAACCGCGGCAACCCGGTTATTATGTTCTCTAAAAAGGGGCGCGATGGGGTGAAGGATCGCATCACGACCAATGCGTAATGGACGGCATCTATGCCGCGCGGGGGAACACCTCGCGCGGCATTTTTAATGCCCTAAAAATCCCATGCTACAATTTTTACATGTCCTTTTCGGTTGATGTGGTCAACCTGCTTCTTTACTCCGCCCAACAGTTGGGCGTGATGCTCGGTGTGGGCTCCGCTTCGATCCTCCTCGTTGCATATCTTGTCTCGCTGCGCGACGGCGTGGTCGACAGCAAGGAAGAGCAGTTCGGCCGCGCAGTGACCCGCGTGCAGACCATCGGCCTTTGGATCATCATCCTGTCGGGTCTTGCGATTACTGCCATCCATATATCGAACGGAGCCCTCGACATCGTGCTCTCCCCGGCATTCCTCTTCAAATGGATACTGATCGCGGTCCTTTTCGGTGCAAGCCTGTTCCGCCAAACTAACCCGTATCCGCACTTTATCTGGGAAGGGATTACCGGCGCCACGTGGTACGCGCTTTTCATCGTGCATATCCTGGCGCCTGTTGTCGCGTGGATCGACCTTATCGTGTTGTATACGGTATGGACCGGCGGATTCGTTTTGTGTTTCGTAGCTATTTTTTATGCGATGCATCCTGGGGCGAAGAGGATAGCCGCGCTGCAGCCGCAGGCCCCCCAGCCGCTGCAAAAAAAGCCTCCCGAGCAAAAACCTGTCGTCAAACCCGTGCCGAAATTGTCGCCGATCCCGAATCAGCCACGCATTGATCCAAAACCCATGGCGTCTTCCGCGCAAATGCGGCCAATCATACCTGCTGTGGCGCAAAAGCCTAGGGTTGCGCCGCCCTCGCCGCCCGTTCCTCGCGCGGCCCCGCAGCAACGCCTGCCCGAACATATACCGGCGCCAATGCCGATGATAGAAGCCGAGGCATCAAAGACGCTCCAAGTACTTCCCCCGATTCAAAAAGCGCCTCTCAAGCCTATAGTGCCAGTGCCGAAAAAACCGGCAATGGAGGTGCCCCGCAAACCGGCGCTCGCCGTCCCCACAAAACCCGCACCGCAAAAGGCGGCCGATCCGGACGAGAATCCGGGTCTGCCGGCCATCCGCGTGATGCCGCGTACACCGCAGGATGTGGACAAGCAAAATCGCGCAAGCACGGTACAATTTAGCTAAGCAAAAGTTCCTATGTCCTTTTTTCACGATCATACGCAGAAGAAAAAGATCGTCGTGCTGGTGGGGCACTCCGACTCAGACCCAACCATGACGAGCGAGATGGCACTCTTGTACGAAGAGGCGGCAAAAAAAGCCGGTCACGAGATAAAGCACTTCCACCTGGCGCAGATGCACTTTGACCCGATACTCCATAAGGGGTACAAAGTGATACAAGCGTACGAGCCGGACCTGGTCGCGCTCCAAGAAGCAATCAAATGGTGCGATCACTTTGTGATTTTGTATCCAAACTGGTGGTGTACGATGCCGGCGCTGCTCAAAGGAATGTTTGACCGCATGTGGATGCCGGGGTTTGCTTTTAATATGCGCAAAAACAGCCACGGCGTCCCGGTACTGGGCTGGCACAAGCGGCTTAAGGGCAAGACTTCACGCGTAATCATCCTCTCCGGCACGCATCCGTTTTTTATCTGGCTGTTGTTTGGTGATTACACCAACGAAATCAAAATGGGTATCTTGTGGTTTGCAGGTTTTCGCGTGCGGACATCTCTATTTGGTCCGTCGGAAACAGCGCCGGAGTGGAAGCGCAACGAATGGCGCCGGAAAGTGGCGCACCTGGGCCGACTAGGGAAGTAATCAGCGTATTTATTTTGTAGGGCGAGTAATGCCTTCGGGCAGTTTGCCCGGCCAGCGGTAGACCAGTGTTGGGATCAGCACGAGCGTGAGGATCATCGCGAATGACAGTCCGAAGAGAATAGCGAATGCGAGCGGCCCCCATAGCGCCGACGCGTAGGTGAGCGGGATCATGCCGATAACCGTGGTTACGGTCGTGAGTACAATCGGCCGCAATCTCGAAACAGCCGCTTCGATGACAATATCGCTAAGCGAGCGGCCTGCGCCATGCTTAAGGCGCTGGATGATCGAATCCATCAGGATGATTGCGTGGTTGATGATCACGCCGGCAAGCGCAATGACGCCGAGGAGCGACGAGAATGAGAGCACCTGGCCGGTGAGTGCGAGGCCGCCAAAGACGCCGATAAGCGAAAGCGGAACGAGAATGAGCAGGAAGCCCGCGAATCGGTACGAGTTGAACGACACCACGAGGATAAAGAACGTGAGCGCGATGCCTGCCAGGAGCGCAAAGCCCATTTCCTCGAACGACTGATTGGTTTCCTCATTCTCTCCGCCGACCTCGGTGGTAACTCCTGCGGGGAGCGCTATGCTCGCCATGCCTTTGTTGTACGCGGCCAGGACCCCGCCGGCTGTATAGCCGGGGAGAGTGTTGGCTGTCATCTCGACGACGCGCTGCCGGTCCTCGTGCGTGATGATCGAGTTGTTGCGCGCCACACTCTCCTCCAAGACCGAGCCCAAGAGCACGGTCGTGCCGCTCGGCGTCGTAATGGGTATCTGGTGGAGCGCATCGAGGGTCGTGTCGGTGACATCATGCGGGTCGGTGTAATTGGGGTTGACGTTCAGATACACGTTCACGTCGACGTCGCGATCCGCGCCGGGGATTGATGTCGCTGTCATGCCCGAGATAGCGGTGCGCAGAGTGGCAGCGACAGCCGCGGGCGAAAGGCCCAATTGCGCCAGCTTAGCGCGGTCTATCTTGAGGTCAAATTCGAGCGTCTCGTTCTTGTTTGTCGCATCCACATTGGTGGCGCCTGGCGTTGCCTCGAGCACGGCGCGCGCCGCAGCCACCGCCTGGTCGAGCTTGTCTTGGTCGGTGCCGAGGAATTTGAGGTCTATCGCAGCGCCGACGGGCGGGCCATTGTTGGGCTCGCCCACGGTTATCTTTGCGCTTGTGATGTCGGATACATCCTTACGGATGCCTTCCAATATTTGCGTGCTCGTCTCTTTGCGGTCCTTGGGAAGATTGATCGTGAGGTTGGCGAAGCGCGGGTCGCTCTGCGGATCGTTGCCGAACTCGCTTGATGCGCCGACTTCGGTCACAAACGATGCGATGTTCGGGTTGCCATAGAGGCGGTCCTCGACCTCGCGTGCAGAGAGGTCGGTCTGGTTGAGCGTCGTGCCGGGCGGCAGCTCGATATCAGCATACAAATAGTCGATATCTTCCTGCGGGAAAAAGCTCACGGGCAATATGCCGAGTATCGGCAGCATAATGGCGACCACGAACGCGAGCCCCATGCCCCACAAGAAGCGGTTCTGCCACTTTTTGTTATTGAGGAACTGGAGGAGCTTCCTGGAGTACCAGCTGCGCGCCTGTTCGGTGTACTCCTCTTGGAGCTTCACCATTTTGCTATCATGGCCGCGCTCGCGCGAAGACATGAGCGCGATCGTGGGTACGAGTCCGAGCGCCACAACAATGCTTGCCACGAGCACAAAGATGAGCGTAAAGGGGATCGACGCGATGAATTTGCCGACGATGCCGGAGATGAAGAAAAGCGGCACGAAGAATGAGACGGTGGCGATGGTGCCGCCCATAAGCGGCCATGCGTACTCGCGCAGGGTCTCAAAAGCCGCCTTCTGCTTGTCGCCGAACAAACGGATACGCGTATGTATCGCCTCCACGACTACGATACCGGAGTCCACCAGGATGCCGATCGCCAAGATGAGCGAAAAGAGCGATATAAAGTTGAGCGTATTGCCGGAGTACAGGAGCCCGACGAACGCTATCAGGAACGAAAGGGGGATTGATACGCCGGCTACCAGTGCCTCGCGCCAGCCAAGCGTGGCAAACAGCACCAGCATCACGAGCGCCATGGTCTCGAGCCCCGTGCGGGTGAGCTCAGTCAGGTCTTTCTGCACCTCGTCGCCCGCATCGAGTGATATCACCACCTGGCTGCCATTGAGAAGCGTCGAATTAAGGGTATCGAGTTTTGCCTTGACCGCGCGGGTTACCGCAGTAACATCCTGCCCGCGCACTTTGTAGACCAAGAGCGACATCGCCTGTTCCGACGGCGCGCCCGCTACCGACACGCGCGAGTAGGAGGTCGCCTTTTCTATCCCGTCGGACACATCAGCGATGTCTCGCAGATAAATGACCTGCCCGCCGACGTTGAGGATTGCGACCGAGCCGATGTCGTCAACGGTATCGAAGCTTCCCTCAAACGCGATGTTGTAGTTGATGTTGTCGACCGTTATGGCGCCGACCGGCAAGGAAGAATTTGCTGCGCTGATAGCCGAGACAACCTGGGAAAGCGAGATATTGAGCCGCGCAAGCTCCTCCTTTTTGACCACGATGTCTATCTCGCGGTTGCGCACGCCGGAGATATCCACGCGCTGCACACCCTTCACTGCCTGGAGCTGGTCCTTGAGGCTGTCGGCCAGGTCGGCCAATTGCGCGAACGGCGCGTCAGCGGAGACCGAAATAATTTGGATCGGCTGGTCGACAAAGTTGACGTCCGACACGGTCGGATCCTTTGCCTCAGCAGGCAAATCTACCTTTGCTTTATCCACCTCGTCCTTAAGCTTTTGTATCGACTTGTCGAGATCCGCCGAGGCGAGGAACTGCACCACCACGGTAGAGACGCCGTCGCGCGAGGTGGAGGTGAGCGTGTCGAGGTTCTCGATATTGGCGAGATGCTCCTCCATTTTGTTGGTGACCAAGCGCTCAACGTCCTCGGCAGATGCGCCGGGCAGCACGGTGGTGACGATGCCTACGGGAATGGAGACCTCGGGGCCCGATTCCTTGGTAATGCGCACCGCAGCGACAACTCCCCACAGCACGACCGCCGCGATAAGGAGCAGCGTGAACTGGCGCTTTTCTATAAAAAATCTCCAGATGGCAAGCATGAAAATTATTTCACTCGCACTACTTCTCCGGCGCGCAGGCCGCGAGCGTCGGTCACGATAGTCGTGGTTGCGGTGAGGCCGCTTTCGATCACCACGCGGTCGCCGAGGAGTTCGCCGATCGAGACCGTCTGGGCCAGAAGCGTGCTCGAAGCGCTGACCGTGAACACGCTCATGCCGTCCGCGCCTATCTTAAGCGCGGCAAGGGGAATAGTGATGCGGGTGCTTGGGGTCGCAGACTTCTGCGGAGTGGCGGCGATCTCGACCGAGACTGACTGACCGTTGATAAGCGTGCTTTCGCCAGTGATGCCGATGCGCACCTCTATCTTTTTGGTGAGCGGGTCGAGCGCCGGAGCGATGCGGGTCACAACGCCGACTGCGGTACCATCGATGCTGACTTTGGAGCCGACGCCGAAGAGCTGCGCATCGTTCTGGGTCACATATGCGGTTATCTCGAGCGCGCCGTTGTTGGCGATGGTTACGGCCGGGCTCGATGCCTGGACGAAGTTTCCGCGTTTAAGCGGCAGCGAGTTGATCGTACCCGATATCGGCGCGCGGATGATCGTCTTCTCATAGTTTGCGCGCGCGGCTGCCAGCCCCGCCTGCGCCTGCGCCAGCCCTGCCTGGGATGCGGAGACCGTGCCGCTTGCCTGAGAGGCGTTCTGCTGTGCGGTCTGGAGCGCCTGCTGCGCGCTAACGAGAGCTGAAATCGAGCCCGTTATCGAAGCGCGCGCAGCAGTAGCCGAGGCCTGGTAGGAAGCGATGGCGGCTTGGCTCATACTCTGCGTTGCGATGCCGCCGTTGAGCTCGCGGACGAGCGTATCGAAGAAATCGCGTATCTGGCGGAGTTCCGTTTGCGTCTTAGTGAGTTCGCTCGCCAGGTCGTCGGATGCGGAGAGCGTCGTCGAGCGGGCTTCCTCGCGCACAAGCACGGGCTGGAGCGACACGCGGTCGTTCTCGGCATCCACTTTGGCCTGCGAGTCGGAGCTTTGGACCAAGAGCTGCGGCTGTGCGCTTTGCGGGTTGGCAAACATGCTGTCGGCAGTGCCTTTTACGGTGCCATCAGCGTTACTGTAGGCTGAGAGAAGCGCGGTCACGGCACCTGCCTGCGCCGCGGCAAGCGTAGTCTGCGAGACGTTTGCGCCCGCAGTTGCCGCGTCTACCGAGGCTTGCGCCTGCTGTAGCGCCGCGAGCTCGGGACCGTCTTCTATTTGTGCGATCACCGCGCCTGCCTGTACATAATCGCCGAGTGCATAGTTAAGGGCGATGATCTGGCCTGACTTTTCGGTATTAACGGTCGCCTGCGACTGCGAGTCGACCGTGCCCGCGACAGATAGGGAGGAGCCGCCCTGCATAAGATCGGAGACGGAACTCACATTCACGGTCGGAATGCTGTTGTCGGTTACCGCCGGGGCGGAGGAGCCGCGCAAGAAAAAAAGCCCGCCGATAACGACTACCGCAATGGCCGCCACAAGCGCGAGGGATTTTGTAAACCCAAGCCTGCTGAAAAAAGTATGAACGCGGGTCCAAAGAGCGCGCAAAAAGCCCAAAACCCTATACAAAATGTCTTTTATCATGTATCGTCAAGATACCAGCAGGATTAGAGACTGTCAATTTTCCTTCTTATTTATATGGCTTCGCTCAAAGTCGGAATCGTGGGGCTCCCGAATGTGGGGAAGTCGACCCTTTTTAACGCTCTCACTAAAAAGAGCGTTTTAGTCGCTAACTACCCCTTTGCAACCATCGACCCTTCGGTCGGCGTCGTGGCAGTGCCCGACCTGCGCCGCGAAAAGCTCGCTAAGTTTTCAGAATCTGCCAAAGACATTCCCGCTGCGGTGGAATTCGTCGACATCGCGGGGCTTGTGAAGGGCGCGAGCGAGGGCGAGGGGCTCGGCAATCAGTTTCTCTCCCATATCCGCGAGGTGGATGCCATTGCGCACGTGGTACGTATTTTCGACAATGAGAACATCGCGCAGGTCGAGGACACGATAGATCCGGTGCACGACATCGAGCTCATTAATACCGAACTGGCTCTGGCCGATATCGAGACAAAGGACAAATCCCGCCTGCTTGCGACCAAGCCGATGCTCTATGTGCTAAACAAAGAGTCCGGCGGACATAATTTGGACGAGAATCAGAACGATGAGCGATGGATTCGTCTAATGGAATTCTTTAAAAAGAATAACGCCACGTGGGTAGTCGTGGACGCAAATGTTGAGAGCGACTTGCGCGAGTTGCATACGGAAGACAAACAGTCCTTCCGCCGGGAGTACGGGATATTCGAAGATGGAATCAACGCTCTTATCCGCGCCGGATACGACCTGCTCGGGCTTATTAGCTTTTTCACGACAGGCAAGGACGAAACGCGCGCATGGACAGTTGTGCGCGGCTCGTCGGCGCCCAAGGCCGGCGCTGCCATACATACCGACTTTGAGACTAAGTTCATCCGCGCCGAGGTTATTGCTTGGGACAAGCTGCTTGAGGCAGGGAGCTGGGCCAAAGCCCGTGAGCTCGGAGCCATTCGCACGGAAGGGAAGGAATATGTAGTAAAAGACGGCGACGTGGTGGAGTTTCTCCATGGGTAAGTAAAACGGCGGCGCAGTACTGCGCCGCCGTTTGCCTAGTATCCTGCTACCAGCGACCAAATCACTACGACTGCGGGAAAACCTGCGAGGCCTAGATATAACAAGTTGCAGCTAAGGTCCATCCAGAAGTCGTAGGCCGAGTTGATCGACTCAAAAACGCCGGGCGGCAGGTTCCGGTCCTCTTCGCCTTCCCACCGATCGAATGAGCCGTCCTCAGGTGGTAGATACATGATTGACCCTCCGGTTAACTAAACTGGCCATACCATAGCACAAAAAACCGCCGGACAAAGCGCCCGGCGGTTTATACGTTTACATACTCGTTTAAATCCTTGTACAGCTGCTTGTATTCATCTGGGTATGCAAACCCCGCTATACCCAGGCGCTTTCGGGCGATCTCTCGGATCTCCTTATTTTGATCGTAGCCGCCGTATCCTTTATGCACACCGCAGACCTCTACGGGCAAGTCCGCAAAGTGCTCAAGGATATCGCGCGGGCACGAGGAGTTGTTGGCTAAACCGAGCCACAGATACCAATCGTGCCGCGCAAAGAAATCGCGTAAGACGTCTTCGGGAGTGTTGCGGCAGTAGGCAAGCGCTTGCCGAACCG